>JBJTAQ010001095.1:0-6346 GCA_046090945.1 Pirellula sp. | reverse complement strand
GTTTTGCAATAATCTCAGCAAGTCACGAAAAACAACACGCCGGGCATTATAGCCGATCTGACGACGTATTGGCCGGTTATTTGCGTGGATATTCGCTTGGATTTTCGGGCAGATCACATGCGGATCAGTAGTCTTCGTCGACTTGAGCAGCTTGCCACAACTCCCGATACTTGTCGGCCACATAAGGATTCAACTGTTCCGAATACTCCTTGGCCAGCCGATTGATACGAATCAACTGAATGACGTCTGCCATGTCTTGCAATCGGTGCTTAGCCGTCATACCGCTTGCCAGCTTTAACTCCAAAAGAGTTTCTAACCGCAGGATCGGGATCCCCTCAGCATTTCGTTGCGAAACAGTCTCAGGAGGAGGGAACACAACAGGTTTGGGCAACCCGTCACCGGGATAACCCCCGACGAGCAGCGCGTCGACATTGACGTTCGTGACCGCATCCTTGAAGTTCTTCGAACCCTCGAACTTATCAACCCATCCGAGTCCGATATGCTCGGATTTGAATCGCTCGAGATCCTCCCTGCGGATCAGAATATCCACATCGGCTGTGGTCCTTTTGTGACCATGCGCGTTGGCGGCCATCGCACCTGCGATGGCAAAGGGGATTTGCATTTGGTCCATGATGCGGCTCAATCGCCGCATCGTTTCATGTATCGGTGATGCTTCCATGAAAAACCTATCGGCCCGTTTGGCAACTTCAAGGATGGATTCGGTCATGTCTGCTCGGTGATGTCTGCTTAGGCTAATGCGTTCTGAATCAAAAGCACGATTTGATCGGAGGTGATCTTAAAGTGTTTGTACAACTGATCGGCCGGGCCGGATGCTCCAAAGCCGGTCATACCGACGAATAGACCATCGAGGCCGATGTACTTGTCCCACCCGAGCCGCAAGCCGGCTTCGCAAGCGAGCCTGAGCGATACGCTCGGCGGCAGGACTTCGTCCCGATACGATTTGGGCTGTTGGTCAAAAAGTTCGCAACAGGGCATGCTCACAACGCGCACCGGGACCCCTTGAGCGGCCAGTTGCTCTTGTGCCTTTAAGCAGAGCATGAGCTCGGTTCCGGTTCCAATCAAAATCGCTTTAGGGGTTCCCTGGCAGTCGCTGACGACATACCCACCTTTTTGTGCACCTGCTGCGCTGGCGACTTTGGCTGGATCCATAGTCGGCACGTTTTGTCGGGACAGGACCATCGCGCTTGGATGATCACTGATCTGCATCGCTGCACGATAGCAATGCAGGACTTCGTTGGCATCGCCGGGCCTGAAGACATACAAACCTGGGATCGCACGGCAGGCTGCCAAGTGCTCGATCGGTTGGTGGGTCGGTCCGTCCTCTCCGAGCCCAATTGAGTCGTGGGTAACGACGTACAACACCGGTTGATGCATGATACTGCTGAGCCGCATTGAAGGCCGCATGTAGTCGGTGAACACGAAGAAGGTCGCGCCGTAGGGGCGTAGACCGCACAAGCTCATTCCATTGAGGACCGAAGCCATGCCATGCTCTCGGATTCCAAAATGCATGTTGCGGCCCGAGTAGTCTTGAGGGGAAAAATCCTTCTCGCCATCGATAAGGGTCATCGTCGAGGGGGCCAAGTCGGCCGATCCGCCGATCAAATTCGGGATATGCGGCGAGAGCATATTCAACACCTTGCCGCTCGAAACGCGGGTGGCCATCCCCTTGGCGTCGGCCGCAAAAGCCTTGAGTCCCTTGTCCCAATCGGCGGGAAGTTTTCCATCGAGGATTGATTGCACCTGGGCAGCCTCGGCCGGGTGCTCTCTGGAATAACTTGCAAAAAGAGCATTCCAAGCCGCACTTGCCTTAGCACCACGTGCACCCATGCTCTGCGCAAAGTGCTCGCGAACTTCCGGTGGCACCAAGAACTTTTCATTCTCCGGCCAACCGTAATTCTTCTTGGTCAATTTGCATTCGTCTTCCCCTAACGGCGCGCCGTGCGCCCCGTGGGTGTTGGCCTTGTTGGGAGATCCATACCCAATAACTGAGTTGATGACGATGAGTGTCGGGCGATCTTTGGCCGCCTTGAATTCATCGAACGCCGCTCGCAGGGCTGCCAAGTCGTTCGCGTCGGAGACATGGATCGTATGCCATCCGAGCCCCTGGAACTTGACCGCCATTTTTTCAGTGAATGCCAGATCGGTATGGCCTTCGATCGTGATTCCGTTGTCGTCGTAAATCCAGCATAGGTTTGAGAGTTTCAAGTGACCGGCGATCGAAGCCGCTTCGCTTGCGATCCCTTCCATCAGGTCCCCATCGCTGCAAAGCGCATAGACATCGTAATCGAACAGCGTATGGCCTGGACGATTGTACTTGGCCCCCAAGAACTTCGATGCGATCGCCATGCCAACGGAGTTTCCGACGCCTTGTCCAAGCGGCCCGGTCGTCGTCTCGATCCCTGTGGCATAACCGAATTCCGGGTGACCTGCGCAGGGACTGTGAAGCTGCCTGAATTTCTTGAGGTCCTCGATGCTCAGCGATTCGCGATCCGTGACTTTACCATGCTTGTCCACATGCCGGATCCCGGCAAGATGGATCATCGAATACAGCAGCATCGAGGCATGACCACAAGACAATACGAAACGGTCGCGATTGTGCCAGTTGGGATTCCTCGGATCGTACTTCAGATGGTGCGCCCAGAGTTGGTAAGTCACCGGGGCCAAGGCCATGGGGGTGCCTGGATGTCCGCTATTGGCAGCTTGTACGCCGTCCATGCTGAGTGTTCGGATGGTGTTGATCGCAAGGTCGCCAAGGGTGCTCGATGACGCGTTCAATGGAGATTTCCTTTTTGTGTGTTTTTTTGGGTGGGATGGCTGGAAAAATCGGCTGGCAGAATAACGCTTTCGCGTTGGGCTTGCAATGCTTACCGGCCCGCTACCCAAACGATACCACGGACCAGTGCGTTTAAGAACACTGGATCGGCGAAGGTGTCGTTCGAGTGACCATAGGTCGTCCCAAAAACCCGGGCTTTACCAAACTGATTGGTCCAGAAGACGGGATGGACCTCGCCGGTCTTTTCGCTCTTGGTTGTGGCAAGAATCTTGGTGTTTGGCCAGACTTTTTCGATGATGTAAAGCTCGTCCATCGGTGTTTTGTAATCGGCAGGAATTCCTTTGGTGATCGGGCTGTCTTGATCGACTACCTCGACCGGGTATCGGCTTTGATGCTCGTGCTTGCGCGATGTGACTCCTAGGAACTCCCGCCAGTCATCGATTTTTGCTGAGCGGTACGTATGCATCGCGCAGTGAACGACTACGGCGTTGACCCCTTCGCGATGGGGTTGAGTGATCTTGCGGATGTAATCCGGATCGTCCGTATCGGCAAAGCATTCATTGTGGACGACCACATCAAAGCCTTTCGCCCAATCGGTTTTGTTGTACAGATCGATCATCGCCCGCGTCCCCTTGCCACCTTCGAAGACGATTGTCCAGTTCACATCGACTCCTTGCTCTTTGGCAGCCAACTGCAGGGCCTTGGTCTGGTAGTCGTAATCGTGGCAACACCCACCGGTGACGACTAACACCTGAATCGGATCGGCCGCATTCAGAGTGGCGATGCTCGTCCAAACCACAGCGATGGATAGGACTTGTGTAGCGATTATTTTCGCAGAGCGAATTGCTGCTGAAATCCCAGATGATGTCACAGATGATGTCATGGTGCGAAACTGAGTTCTCCTAAGGTGGCTTGGACGACCAGCCGCTGGCCGTCTCGTTGCAAATGGACTTCGATCGTATCACCTGCCTGGGTGTCTCGAATGGTATCGATGGCTTGCTCGACCGACAGGACGTCGATGTCATCGAGTTTGATTACGCGGTCGCCTGGTGCTAATCCAGCTTGAGCCGCAGGCGAGTCAGGTACAACGGCACGCACGACGATCGCCGGGGTCTGTTGGTTGTTGTCTGAGAGGATTTCAGGCACGAGTTCGACGCCCAGCCAACCGCGGCGGACTCGACCGTGCTTGATCAATTGATCGAATACCTCTTTGACGACATTCGATGGGATGGAGAAACTCACGCCGCGATACGATTCACCGACGATGGCTGTGTTGATGCCGATGAGATGGCCCTTGCCATCGACCAGCGGTCCGCCGCTGTTGCCGGGATTGACGGCAACGTCGCTTTGCATCAAGTCGGCATAGCGGGATGAGATTCGCTCGCGCGAGCTGCGGTACTGAGGGTTGGCATTCAGATCGACTCGATGCTTGCCGCTCAGAATTCCAAACGACACCGAGCCTGTTAAACCAAAAGGGCTACCTACAGCCCAGACCGGAGATCCTATCTCAATCGAATCGCTATCTCCCCAATCGATGGGCATCAGATTTTCTGCGTCTATCTTTAACAGTGCTAAATCGGTGGTTTTGTCGACACCGACGATCTCGGCGGGCAAGATGCGTTGGTCGGCAAGATAAACCGTGACTTCGACACCTCCGCTCAAGACGTGATGGTTCGTCAGGATGTGCCCGTCCTGGCTGACGATCACCCCACTGCCTTGGCCCGATGCACTAAAGCCATCGACCCCTCCGTTGTTGTAGCGTGTCTCGCGATTCGGCCCCGCCTTGGGAACTAGGTCTCGGGGCTTGCGACTCAGACTCGAACTGAGCGCCTGCTGGTTTGACACTGTAATATGCACGACGCTCGGCTGAACGCGTTTGGTTACAAGCCGCGAGACTTGCGTCAGCCCTTCCCAAGAGATCTGTTTGAGTTCAGCCCCTGATTGCTCGTATTCGGCTCGCAGATGACCGCGATGCCAGGAGTATCTGGACGATTCGAGCATCGGCGGCAACAGGTACCGCAAGACCGTCAGGAGCACCAGGACCACCAGCAGACTCAGCAGCGATGAGCTTACCAAGTGGCGCATCGAGGGATGGTTGCTGGAGCCGGCAGTAGGTTCTTCTTGGTTCGTGTCACTCATCGCCGTCGAGGCTTAAGTTGCTGGACAAAATCTACAGTTCAAAGCAACGCCACTTAGCATTGGAACCGCCCGAGGTCCGTACGACAAGCAAATTCTTGCTCAAGGCGGGCAAAGCTCGATATTTTCCGTCTAATAATGGCAATTGGGATGTCCAAAGGGGCTTGAACCCCTCGCGGCTTGCAGGCAAAAACCAGAGTTTCCCATTGATACCTAGCACCAGTAAATTCGCCGACTGTTTTGGCTTGGCGTCAGCAGGCGAGTCCGACTCGACCCCTATCACATGGCAAACAGGCATCCCAATTTCGGACCAAACCGACTTGCCAGTCTTGCTGTCAATGCACGAGAAGCTACCGCTGCCGGTATCTTCTCTTCCGTCGAATCCAAAAATGCTGTCGCCCACGGCAATCGGCGTGGCGTACTGGCTCGAGATCGCATCCCCTTTGTGGACGATCTCGATCGTCTCTCCAACGGTTTTGGCAATCACGAACCCGACACCGTAACTCGATGTCAAAAACAATTGGTCCTCTTGGGTGACGATGGGAGTGGCTGCGTTGACTGTCGGCCCTCGCTGTCCGAAAGGAAACTTCCACAGAACCGTGCCATCGGTGGGTTTGAGTCCAAAGGTTTCCAATCGAGTTGGGACGACCAGTTGCTGATTCCAAAGAATCGGCGAGGCGTAACTTGCATCGGCGTCGGTCGACTGCCAAACGGTCTTGCCATCGGCAATCGATACCGCAACGATTCCAGCTTTCTTGCGACCACCGACGTTGACGATCGCGAAATCATCGAGGATCAATGGGGTGCTACCGGCTCCAAAATATCCGTCATCTGCACCGTATTCTTTGCGTAGCTCACGCGACCAGAGTTTCTTGCCAGTGAGGAAATCGACACAGTGCAGCGTACCGGCTGCCGAGTAGGCGAAGACTTTGCCTTGAGCAACCTCAGGCACGCACCTGGGACCTGTATCCGCATCAATACCTTGTTTGTAGGTTGCTGGAAAGGTCGTTTTCCAGATCAACTTTCCTTGATCGATCGTCGCGGCTTGGAGAACATCATTGGCTCCTTCCCGAAAGAACATCACCACGATGTTTTGCCAGATTGCGGCTCCAGCGTACCCTTGCCCTGCGTCGAGCTCCCAGCGAAGCTTTGGCGGGGTCTTGGTGTGATCCGAAACACTCGCACCCTTGGCCGCATAACCATCTCGTTTGGGACCCAACAGACCCGGCCAATCCCCAAATGCTTCGCAGCACTGAAAAATCCCGCACACCAGACTTGTTAAACCTAGGATTTTTTTGATTTGCATGCGAGTGTTGTAATGGCTAAGGGTTAGCGGTTTAGAGGTATTTGATTTTACTACCTTGGCAATCGTGGTGGATCTTGCCAGGGACCCGCCCTGCCAATCCTTGAAAAAAC
>JBJTAQ010001094.1:0-1924 GCA_046090945.1 Pirellula sp. | reverse complement strand
GTCATCTGCCCGATCCTGCTCATGTCGTCTCCCTCATAGCACAGTGGCTTGAGAGCTTCGACCCCATACTCGAGGGCTTCTTTAGTCAGACCTTGTTTGTTGGCTGCCAAGATCACTTCGTTGGTGGATTTCGGATCGCTCAAGTACTTTTGCCAACCTTCGACGCAAGCGCTGACCATTCGTTTGCTTACATCGCTGTGATCCTTGACGTACGATTCGGTACTCACTAGCAAACTTGCATAGGGATTGTATCCGATCTCGGACATCATCAATTGATGGACTTCGACACCTTGTTGTTTGGCCATGAACGGTTCGCTGAACGAGTATCCTTGGGCTGCATATCCAGGACCGGCGACCAGTTGAGCAACGCTACCAAAATAGGGGGCGAGTTTCACCGAATCGTCTAGGAGTCCTTTGCTTTTGAGGAATGGGACGTAGGGCCTTCCGGAGTCGATTTGGAGGGTGATGTTTTTGAGTTGATCGAAGGATTGGATGCCCGAGTCGGCGCGGACCATGATGCATCGTGGACCTTTTTGGATCGGGGCCATCAAGGCGACGATTGGGGCCTGTTGGTTGCGTGCGACCAGGACATCATCGGCATTGATGACACCGAATTCGCTTCGGCCCAGGGTAAGCGTTTGGGGGACGATGGTCGTTTTGCCACCGGGTTGGATATCCACATCGAGTCCATACTTTTCGAAAATCCCATGAACTTTGGCGGCATAGAATCCGCCGTGTTCCGCTTCCGGATACCAATTCAGTACTAGCGAGACTTTCGTGAGCGCTTTGCCAGTTTCTGGGGTGGAAGACTTGGTTGAGTCCTTCGTGGACTTGGCTGAATCGCACCCCAGAAGGGTTAGTAGTCCAAGCAGCATGGAAAAAGCATGCAGGCCGATTTGAGTTCTGTTCATAGAGATTTGATTCATTTCGAGGTGTGCCGCTGGGTCTGGACCGCTCGGAGGCGTGGTAGTCTTCCTGAGAAGGATATCCGCAGAGTCTAGTCTTGGGGGGCCAAAGTGTGTTGTTCGAGGGATTGAATGGTTTCAGAAACTCGATGAATCTGCATAAGGAATTCGAAATTCGACGTTGGCGAAGCTGACTGCTGGTCTAAAATCCTCGGTCTTTGCTGATTGCGATCAGGTGACCCCTGAATTCCAGGCTTTTTGAATTGATATGGCTTATAATCCCCGTTTTCCGTTCCGAAAGATTGCTGACGATCCGACGACTTCGGCTCGGCGTGGGGTATTGAGTCTGCCGCATGGGCAAGTTCAGACGCCGGCGTTCATGCCTGTCGGGACGCAGGCGACGGTCAAGGGGCTGACGATTGATCAGATCCTGTCGACGCAAGCTGAGATCATTTTGGGAAACACGTACCATTTGGCTTTGCGTCCGGGGAGTGAGTTGATTGCGAGGCTTGGTGGATTGCATCGGTTTATGGGATGGGATCGTCCTATTCTGACCGACAGCGGCGGCTTTCAAATCTTCTCGCTTGGCCAGATCACGAAGGTCAGCGAGCAGGGGGCGACATTCAAGTCGCATCTCGACGGATCGATGGTCCATTTGCGTCCGGAGGACTCGGTACGCATTCAGCAGGAGCTCGGTAGCGATATTGCGATGGTGCTCGATCATGTCGTCGCCTTGCCTGCTGAGATTGAGCAAGTTCGCGATGCGATGGAAAGATCGCTGAGATGGGCGCAGCGATGTCGAGACGTCAGGTCTCGAGATGACCAAGCGATGTTTGGGATCGTGCAGGGGGGGCTGGATCCGGCGTTGCGATGTCAGAGTGCCGAGGGATTGCAGCGGATAGGCTTTGACGGGTACGCGATTGGAGGATTGAGTGTTGGAGAGCCACCGGCCGAGATGTATCGGATGCTTGATGTAGTTTGTCCGGTATTACCGACGGATCAGCCTAGGTACCTGATGG
>JBJTAQ010001093.1:0-1811 GCA_046090945.1 Pirellula sp. | reverse complement strand
GGTTGCAGGTGGGTGTAAGCCAGACAGGGTAACCCCGCATGCTCTTTGGCAAACGCCGCCATAGAACTCAGGCAGGCGACCACCCTTTGGCGAACCATCTTGAGCGCGTCGCGGAAGATCATCAGGTCGGAGTTATCCGTCACATAGCAACTCGTGGCACCCAAGTGGATGATCGCTCGAGCCTCAGGACACTGATCACCATACGCGTGAACTTGGGCCATCACATCGTGCCGAAGCTTTCGCTCGTAAGCGTTTGCCACATCCAGATTGAGCGTATTGCGGAAAGCTCGTAGCTGAGCGATTTGAGATTCACTGATCGGCAGTCCGAGTTCCTTTTGGGTTTCGGCTAAGACGATCCAAAGCTCACGCCAAAGACCTATCCGGTGCTCGGTGCTGAGCAACCGAGCCATCTCTTTGGAAGCATAGCGACTGATTAACGGGTTTTCATAAACAGCGTCGGACACTGGTTTCTCTTTCTAGGATGCGTTTTGGGCTTCGGCTTTTAAGCTCTGGCTGACTGGTCTTCCCTTCCCAAGCAAAATCGCTTATGGAAGCATGGTATGCAAGAATATACCATCCAACGCAGCAATCGTCGTTGCCATCAGACCGATCGAGTTTTTGCGCCAGGCGAATGCTACTATTCCGCAGTGGTTTCCCAAAGTAGTGCGCTGGTTCGCCAGGATTTTTGCCAAGAAGCCTGGGCCGGTCCGCCTGCGCAGTGTGTTGGCTGGTGGACTTGCCAAGTCCCTGCCAAAAGCCCGGGCAAAGCCAAGCCGGCCCCTTCGCATGTTTTGCTAGCGACCCTAGAGGCCTTGCTCGACGATCCCTCGAAAGCCGAGCTTGCCTATCTTCTCTGTCTTCTGCTTGTTCGTCGCCGAATTCTGACCGAACCGACCTCGCTCAAGCTCAGTTCAGAGGATCAACCCGAGGATTCATTGGTATTGCACTTGACCCACACCCCGACAAATCGCGATTTTATGGTTCCAGTCTGCCACTTGGATTTGCAACAAGACGACTCGTTGCAATCCGAACTGAACCAATTGCTTTTCAGTGAGTCCTGATGCGTTCGGTCCATCAAACCATCACACACCTTCGATGGCTCGGATGCTTGGCAATCCTGTGCATGACTACCGGTGCGACGTGCCTACCCAAACGTCCTCTTGCGGAGTTTCAGCCTCAGCCGATCTTCTCGGCTCCTCCATCGGTCGAGCAGATGGCCGAGGTGGTGAATCGTTCCCGAAACATTCAGTCGTTGCAATCCAACTTTGTAACGATCAACCCGAATCAGATTCGCAATCTCGATGCCAGTCTGGTTTGGCAGAGGGAGAGGCGATTCAAAATCGCCGGTGGGATCTCCCGTATGATGGGAAATAACTTTGAGGTTGGTAGCAACGAGCAATTTTTTTGGATGAGCGTCCGAGATGGGATGCGTCCGCAGTTGTTTTTTGCCCGCCACGACGAGTTCGAATCTCAGCCGGTTCGCAGGATCTTACCCGTATCGCCACTTTGGATCCTCGAGGCGTTGGGGATTAGTGAGTTGGACCCTTATAAAGTCCTCGGTGCTCCGATGACTCGTCCGGATGGGATGCTGGAGATCGCAACTCTTGCTCCGTCGGCCACCGGGAGTTACACACGATCGCTAGTCATTGACCCCAAGTATGGTTTCACCAGGCAGGTGTTTTTGAAGGACCCCACGGGTCGACTGGTCGCATCGGCTAGTCAGAGTGAGCACAACTTTTATTCATCGGTTTCGATGGCATTGCCGCACAAGGTGTTAATTCAGTTGATTCCGGCGATCGATCCACCGACGG
>JBJTAQ010001092.1:0-1809 GCA_046090945.1 Pirellula sp. | reverse complement strand
GAACTCTTCGGTGAATCAACATTCTGCAACCTGCTGAAAAGGAAACTCAGGGAGGGAAAAGACGGTTTGAAAAAGATAAAGTCTTATCGATGACAAATTAGCAATTTTTCACCAGCAACCATCGTCGATAAGGCGTCTATTATTGCACGAAATCCGACCGCAAATCTACAAGCCAACGCCGAAAACGTGGGATTCCCCACTTTAGAGGGGTTTAAGGTGTTCCTAATGCCCCTTGGATGCCTCGATGGCTTCAGTCACCGATTTTCTTCCCAAGGGTGTCTTATCATCGAACGGACCATCGGATCCACCGCTTGGCCAAGTCTCAGGATCAGCGTATTTTCCATCATCTTGATACTGCTCCTGCAGTCGACTGAGTTCCTGCTTGAGTTCTCGAAATAATCGGTCGTTCGACTCTGCGTTGGCAGCGTCAGGGTTATGTAGCAAGTTGTTTTGCTCGTTGGGATCGCTGACCAGATCGAACAGTTCGTAAGCGTCCTTGCGCCAGTAGTAAATGAGTTTGTGCGTAGCGGTTCGCACGCCATAGTGAGCCCGCGTGTTGTGATGTCCGGGATCGTGGTAGTAACGATAGTAGACGGATTTGCGCCATTTACTAGGCGTTTGACCTTGTAGCAATGGAACCAGCGATCGGCCTTGCATCGACTCGGGTGCGGGTAGGTTTGCAAGTCCTAGGAAGGTGGGAGCAAGATCGATATTTGCCACGAAGGCCTCGGGGGTCGAGCCGGGTTGGATTCCTGGGCCTCGCATGATCAGAGGGGAGCGTAAACCGGGCTCGTACATGAATCGTTTGTCGTACATCCCGAGTTCCCCCATGTACCAACCATTGTCAGCCGTGTAAATAACGACTGTATTTTTTGCCAAACCCTTATTGTCTAGGTAGTCGAGCATCGCACCGATGCTGTCATCGACTCCTTGAACACAAGCCAGATAGTCTTGCATATAACGCTGGTACTTCCACCGCACAAGTTCTTTGCCTTCGAGGGTTTGGCCATCGACGACGACGCTTGTGGGTTTGACTCCTAACCATTTGTTCCGCTCTGGGCCTTGAAGATCCTCAGGAGGTGTCATTTTCAAATCTCGACGAGTCAAATCGTTGGCGATCGTTTGTTGGTTCTCGGGAAGAGCGGCCGGACGGGTGGCATAATTGTCCCAAAGGGTATTGGGTTCTGGGAAAGTACGCTTCTCAAACGCCACCTTATTCTTCGTATCGGGCTCCCACTCTCGGTGAGGTGCTTTGTGATGCAGCATTAAAAAGAAAGGCTTATCGGCGGGCCGTGTCTCAAGGAATTCGATTCCAAGCTGAGTTGTTATTTCCGTGCAGTGCCCTTCGATTGTGAGTTTGTGTCCAGGGACGAGGAACTGCGGGTTCCAGTAAGCACCTTGTCCTGGCAGCACAATCCATCGATCGAAACCGGTTGGGTCGCTCCCAAGATGCCATTTGCCGATCATCCCGGTATGATACCCAGCCTTTTGAAGTCGTTTTGCGACGTGGTCCCGAGAGCCATCGAAGCGATTGAATACGGGTACTCCGTTGAGGTGCGAATATTGACCTGTAAGGAGGGTCGCTCGACTGGGTGTGCAGATCGAATTGGTGACAAACGAATTTAAAAAGCGAGCCCCTTGTTTGGCAAGTCGATCCAAATGGGGTGTGGTGTTGACTTTGGAGCCATAGGCCGAGATCGCCGCTTGGGCATGATCATCTGAAAAGACAAATAGAATATTCGGCCGATCGTCGGCTTGCACCTTCGGCTCTGTAGCCCAAGCCACCCAAGCGAACAGAAAAGCAGCAAT
>JBJTAQ010001091.1:0-7183 GCA_046090945.1 Pirellula sp. | reverse complement strand
CTTGCCATCAGCCCAAGAAGCCGGACGTAGGGCGATTCGAGAGATGCTTACGCCTAGTGAGAAGTCAGACATTTGGTGGGAAGAGGAGGTCGCTGCAACTCCTACCACTTATTTGTTTCAACTAAAACCCCAAGTCATCCTCGAAGAACTGCGCCGCATCCGGCTTTTGACACCCCAAGAACCAGTCCAGGTTTGGGCGCATTATCTAGCTGACCGCGATGCCACGGAATATGTTGTGGCCGTCCACTCATCGAAAACCTTAGGACTGTTCCACCGCATCACCGGAGCCCTATCCAGTGAAGGGCTCAGCATTCTGTCTGCCGAAGTTCATACACTGATGAAAAATGACGCCTGGGACCGCTTTTTGGTCGACGACCCAGACTTCAAGGGTGCACCATCCCAACGCCGGTTGGAGCAAGTTCAACTGAAAATACGCCAAGCCGTCGAAGCGTCCGAGCCCCAAGTACCTGCATTTAGGAGGACTTGGAAGGCGAACGAAGCAGAACAATCAGCCGTGTCCAAGCTGCAGCCGATCCAAGTACAATTCGACAACAGCAGCTCCGAAATTTCCACGATTATCACGATCTTTGCCTACGACCGGACTGGCCTGCTCTACGATATCTCCAAAATCCTATTCGACTTTCAATTGGATCTTCAGTGCGCTAAAGTTAGCACGCACCTGGATCAAGTCGTCGACGTATTTTATGTGATCGACGCCGATGGGAACAAATTGACCGAACCGACGTACCTCTACACCTTGCGTCAAGCGTTATTAAGAGCGATTGAGTAACGAAAAAGGCCGCCAAACTGGCGGCCTCTCTTAGCTCAATTCAATCGCATCTCTGAAAGGTTTTAACGAGTACGTTTTCGAACGCGTCTTACGACCCATGCACTTCCCATTAGGCTCAATCCTACGACTGCGGTGGCTGGCTCCGGAACATTCTCTACCTTGATTGTCAAAGCCAGCGTCCCGGTATTATCGTAGTTGTTGAGCGTGTATGTCCCTTGATTCAGTTTAGTAAAGTCAACATTGAAAACCGCCGATCCACTCCAGGATACAACGTCCCCGTCATTGAGTGTTATGTCCGCAAGAGCAAGGCTGATTCCAAAGTCATCGCCACTGTCGTCGTGGTCCACGTGGATACCATCGATGTTGTCAACTATGACATTCGATGGGCTCTTGGCGACAGAAACCAGTACCGATCCGCTCACGAGTGCAGTCGTGTAATTGTTATAGAAATTGGAAACGTAATCCGAAGTCGTGCCGCTAGCACCCTTCCATTCCTTAATCAATCCCAGATCAGCCGCACCGGAAAGCAAGCCGTCTGCAGTACCTCGAACATAGGTACTTGAACCCGAGAATTCCCACAGTGTTTGACCAGCGCCAACCGAGGGGTCATTCGTGATACGAATCACCACGGCGCCGCGACTCAAACCCCCTGAAGCCACCAAAGCCATTAGACAAAAACAAGCAAAAACCGCAGAACGCATTGCGAGAATCCTCCAAGTAAGTTGAAGTCAAAGATTCCCGATGGAACCAAAAATCTGCGAAGGATTATAGCTTTCGCTCCGAACCCCTAAGGGGGGGCGACTGCCCTATGCTTGAAATTTTTCAAAAAGTAGGTTGCTCTCCGACGAAAAATAAATCTGCTGCTTCAGTCGCGCTTTCCAAAATTCGCCGAACGCTTTTCAATGAACGCCCGAATCCCCTCGGTCGCGTCAGATAGTTGCAAACAGCGGATATAAGCATCGGTATCTGCCCGATAAGCAACTTTGGGCTGCGAGCCTTCATCGAGATGCACTAGCATCTTCGTCTGCCTGATCGCCTCAGCCGGCAGTTTTAAGAATCGCTCGGCCCACACCAACCCGCGTTTCTCCAATTGACCACGGGGAACCAATTCGTGCACCAATCCCCATTCCAGGGCCTTCTGCGCCGTTATCGGTTCGCCTAGCAAGCACATCTCCAAAGTCCGAGCTTTGCCAATAAGATTGGTTAGTTGCGCGATCCCATAACCAGGAGGCCAGCCAAGCTTGATTTCCGGCATGCCAAAACGCGCATCGTGGGAAGCTAGCCTAAAGTCGGCCGAATAAGCTGCCACGCATCCTCCACCCATAGCATCCCCATGCACCATGGCTACGACAATCTGGGGTAGACGCTCCCAAGCCAGATACAATTCCGCTTGGCGCAAACTCAACTCCCTTGCGAACTCCGGAGTAAAACCAGGCAATTCCTTGATGTCATCCCCGGCGCAAAATGCATCCCCTGCCCCACGCACTAGCACGACTCGAATCTGGTTCTTGTGCCCAAGCAACCAGCTTGCAACTTTCTCTAGATCGCTCGTCATTTCGGCGTTGACCGCATTGAGAGACCGAGGCCGATTCAACGTTACCGTCGCTACAGATCCAGTTTGCTCCACGATCAAGGTTGATAGCGCTGGCAAGTCTCCTTCGTTGGGTCTCAAATTCATGGCCCTCGGCTCCTCTAGACTTTGCTTTTCGAGATTCTCAACCAATCGCTCAAGCTTGACCAGTGCACGCGTATGCTTGCCGAAACCAAGCTGTCGGTCGCCACACCATGCGGAGACATCGAAATGAATCCGCTTGCCGTCGATCTCGTTCACCCGAGCCTCACCTCGTACCACGGCACCGATTCCAGCCCCGCTGACGTGCTGGATCTGAACATCCGTACCGACAGATTCCTCGCCTGGTTCGAGATAAGCTCTCAATGCTTCGCGAGCGGCGCGCTCCATCAGCATAATCATGTTCGGTGTCGAAAAGACCGTAGCTCTCGGATCACCCCCTAATGTGATCACCATGGAGCTATCAACGTTCCAAATCAGCTCGCCGATAGCGCCGGGTTGTAAGCCTGGTTTCATGGTCCTTGCTCAATCGTGGCACGGTATCTCTATGATCCGTATCTCTATGATCCGGTCACCCTGGGAATTATCGACTAATGGTCTCCATGCCCGCTATGGTCATGACCATGGAACGCAGGATGCTTTTTATCCCCTCGTGCCAGAACATAAGCCATCAGGTCAAGGATTTCTTCCTTCGTGAGTTTGTTGAGCAGTCCTTGCGGCATGGTTGAAACCGCCGACACCTTCTGGCCAACAATCTCATCCTTGTCCAATACGGTCGGCTCACCCTTGGCCAATGGATCCACCATCACCTTGATCGACTTGTCGTTCTCTTCGACAACCATTCCGGTAATGATCGCATCGGAATCCATTTGAAAAATTCGAGCGCGGTACTTGTCCTCAATATCCGCCGATGGCATCAGCAGCGACTTTAGGATGTAATCAGCCGTCATCTTCTTGTCATCGAGCTTGGCTAAATCGGGCCCAAACTCTTTTCCTTGTCCATCGAGTTTATGGCAACCCACGCAGCTTGCAGCAGCAAATAGACTCTTTCCAACTTCATAGGATCGACCTGCCTTGAGGTTCTTCAGTTCTCCCGCAAGGTCCTCGATCTTCCACTCGGTGTTGCGGCCGACCGACTTGAGCAATTCGTCGCGAATCTCGAGGGGGTTGGCAGCAAGATAAGCTTCAGGGTCGCTGTTGTACTGCTCAAGGCTCGAAACGACGACTAACACCCCAAACATTCGTCGCCAGTGCCCAGGATAGGTGCAAACATAAGGATACATGCCAGGTTCCTTAGGAACTTCGAAACTCAGTGCTTGCGACTCCCCAGGTCCTACCAATTTGCTTGCCAACAGGATCTTATCGGACTTGGGTATAAAGTTTCGCTCACGTGCATCAGGATCCTGTGCCTCGGCATCAGACTTCAGCCCGATCTCCTCGAGTGCACCTGGCTTGAGAACGACGAAGTTGTGGGGCATGTTGTCGGTGTTGGCAAACCGAAACTCGACCGTTTTGCCTGCCTCAACCACGATCCGTTCTTTGTCATAGATCATTCTCTCGACAACCGTACCGACTGCAATCGTGCGCACATCGAGGTTTTGCAACCTGTCAGCAACGGCTCTGGCCAAGTCGGGAGGCAGCTTGTTCGAAAGGGATTTAACAAGCTCGACAGTCTCACTCGCCGAACCACTGGTCCGAAGCTTGGCCGGAATTGAACTGAGGTAACCGACCAAGTTGTCGACTAGACCTGGAAGCTCCTTGCTGTCCCAACTACTATCCGGCAGACTCTTCAGGACTTGGATGGCAGTGGTTCGCTGTCGATCCGATTTGATCAACTTCGTCAGGTCTGCAAACTTTTCCTTCTCATATCCTGGAATCGCCGCGACTGCTTGGATGGCCAAATCATGAAGGGTTTCCCCCACGCCACCAGCGGTGAGTCGATCCGCAGGAATGGCTTGCTTTTGAATGTCAGGGCCGCTCCAAGCCACACTCAGGCCATCGCCGCCACCGTTATCAAAATAAGTAACCATCAACTTGTGCGGACCTGCGGTCAACTCAATCGCTCCCGAGCGTTCAGTCATCCCCTGCAATCGGTCATTATCGACCAACAGTCTATCGTCGATATAGATGCGAGATCCATCATCGGAAGCGACGAAGAAGGTGTATTTGCCAGCCTTGGGAATAATGATATTGCCTGTGAATCGGAGGGCGAAATCATCGGCTTGCTTGCGCTGCGGAACATTCATCACGATTTGCGGTACGATTCCACTGTCGGTCGGTTTGATAGCGGCAAGTGTCTCTAACGCGACATTGTCTGGGGCCGGATAGAAGTAATCGACTTGGATACCGGGTTGTTGCAATCCGCCCCCTCTGGGTTCTGCTTCTAGTGAGGCAGGTAGATCAAACATTAGGGTTCTGGCCGACGCAAAAAGATTCTTTTTCAATTCTGAGTTCGTAACCCCTGGTATTGCCTTGAGTAGATCGCGGAGTCCCTCCTTGCTTGCCGAGGCGGTTGCGAACGGAGCGTCTCCATTGCCTTCTGCTGTCGCCCAAGCTGCGTAGCCCAATTGCCGGGTTTCTGGCTGCTTGGCTTTGGTTGCGATATTTTGAAGAGCCCCTCGGTATTTGCGGATTTCCGCGATAGGCTGCTCGAGCAACAGCTCCCGCAGACCCTTTAGTGCCTCGGTTTGTCCTGCTTGATCGCGATCGCCTACAAGCTTGAGAATCACGGGTATAGAACTTTCCTTTCTCAGTTCAGAAAGGCCACGAAGCGCCTCGCGCAGTGCTTCTGTCGAAGCGTTGGTGCGGTCCAAAATCGCCTGGTAGACCCGTTCGGCTTTGGGCAGCTTGAGCAGCGACTCTGGACTGGCATTCTTCAGAGCGTATTCCATCGCGGCATCGGAAAGTTTTTTGTTCGCCGCGATCGCTTCCTGGAGTCCCTGATCGATCTTTGCCTGCTGCTTGGCATATCGAATCACCGTATCGAGTTCCGGATCGGTCGGACGCACCGATGCTTCAAAGATGGCTTCGATTGCATCGTAACCGGCGAACTCAACCGCCGCCTTAACAGCCTCGGCACGAACTAGGGCTGCATCATCTTTGGCCGCGGTCAACAGAACCTGCCCCCAGTCTTGGATTCGACCAGCCCAATGCCCGAGAGATCGGATGGCAGCAGCGCGAACGCGCGGGTCGGCAGCCTTGTAGGTCTTCGAGATCCAACTGAGGTCCGGCCGTCGGTGTTCTTCAAGCACCCACAGACCTTCGAGGAGCGCTTGGGCATGTACAGGATTCGCAGGATCGAGTGTTTTCGACCAAGCGTTCAAGCCAGCGACGACATCATCGGCTTTTCGACCACTGAGTTCCAAGCGGGCTCGATAACGGGTTCCATTCTCCTTGGCCATAAAGGCTGAGAGAACCTCTTCGATCGGCTTCCCCTTGAACTTCACAGGTTTGAGTCCGCTCTTTCCCTCGGGAGTAACACGGTAGATCCGACCGTGTTGGTCGTCGCGATTCGGATCCCGCATGTTGTGCTGCATATGGCCGATGATGGCGTTTTGCCAATCGGCGATGTAAAGCGCTCCATCGCCGCCGACTTCGACATCGCTTGGACGGAAATTCGGGTCGCTCGAAACAACGATCGGTTCGACTTCCTCGCACGTGATATCTGCTCCGTTGTACTTGACTTCATGTTGCAAAACACCAAGAAATCCAATGCAGTTGCAGATTAAGAAATTCCCTTGGTTCTTCTCTGGAAACAGACTGCTCGACAGAATACCAGTGGCGGCCACTGGTCGAACCCGCATCTTAAACCATTGCTTATTTCCGATCCCCTTTCCAATATTCACATACGAACCGGTGCCGCTGGTACCATCGTTGGCGAATTGGTAGCCCCATTGGTCAAAGACATCTCCGTGCGGATTTGGCCCGATAGGGAAGTGGAATTCCATCTCGAAAGTCCGCGGGTTGAACCGATGCACTCCGCTCGCCCCGGAGCGGACGGTCTGTGTCGGAGTTTCCATTGCTGCAATATTGAAAATACCCCTAGACCAATAGAGCCATCCATCGGGACCAATGAGCATTGCATTGGCGGAGTGGTGTGAGTCCGCACTGCAAACGCCCTGGAGCATTCTAATTTTGAGGTCTGCTTTGTCATCTCCATCGGTATCCTTGAGGAACCAAATCTCAGGAAGAGCCGCTACCAGCATCCCACCATTCCAAAACTCAAAACCAGTAACGCTGTTGAGCTCATCTGCAAATGTCACACACCGGTCTGCGACTCCATCCCCATTGTCATCTGGCAAGCAGATGATTTTATCTCGTCGTGGTTGGGTTGGATTCCAGTGCGGATAGGAAGGCCACACCGAAGCATAAAGTCTACCATCGGGGTCCACAGCCATTTGAACTGGGTTGATCAACTCCGGAAACATCTCCTCGCTCGCAAAAAGATTCACCTTCATTCCTTGAGCAACCTTCATCTTCCCGATCGCCTCTTCACCTCCAAGGTACTTGTGCTTGCCATCGGCAAGAGCACCTGGGATGTTCGTCTTCACCGTCAATTCGGGGGGTAGGTTGTCATCCTTGACCTCGATGTCCTTGCCCTTGGCAACGGACCATACACGCTGATCGCGGTTGGCGGTTTTGACATCAAAGATCTCCATTTCACGCATCATCACATCTGCGTTCGATTGGCCAAACCAAGCCAACTTCGAGCGACCCCCAAACACGTTGTAACCATCGACCACTCGGTAGCGACTGAACCAATGGTAGTTTTTGTCGAGTACTGCTTCACGCAGTTTGGCGATACCCGTGTCATCGAGTCTTGG
>JBJTAQ010001090.1:0-2869 GCA_046090945.1 Pirellula sp. | reverse complement strand
TGGCGGACTTGCCCAAGGATCTCCAAGGCTCCAGCCTCATTTTGGGTAAGTCGATTCAAAACTACCGCTCGACTCGCTAACGATAGATCCTTCCACCGCTGAATCAATTGATCGCTCGCAGGACCACCCAGACTCAGCAGTCCCAAAGCCAACTCGCTGTCGATCGGCGATGATTCGCCCCTGGTTAATGCCCCCAACAACAAATCGTGATCCTCGGTCCACGTCGATCCCATCCGAGATGCCAACAAATTCAACCCAGCCAGAAGCGTCGACGGCTCGACATCCTTGGACTCCCTAGCGTAAGCTCGCCAGGATTCTCTTGCCGACGCTAGGATTCGCTCGATCGAATCCTCATCCAATCCAGACGCATCGGCCGCCGCAAACTGCTTGGCTAGCAGATAATGCCAAGCCGGCCGCGAACCCTCGTGACTCGATACCGACTTGAGCAATTCAGCACGGAACTCCTTCGATACCTTCGGCACCAAACGCTCTGCGACCCGCTGCACATCCTTGATATCTCGACCGCCCTGAAGCACCGCTCGAAGCACCCCGTCGACACTCGTCGGTTTCAAGAAATTCGCAGCATCGAGAGTCCACGAGTCCTGAGCATGCGTCACCAACGCATCCGCAATGACCCCCAGCGGGGGATCTCCGTCCTGACTGGCCTGAACCGCCACATGCATCGCTAAAGCTCCTGAACCCGCGATCGCGTCGGCCGATATCCCCCTCCAGAACTGACTTCTTGCCTCCGGCGATAATCCTAGAGAATCGACTTGCTCAACCAAATAACGCAACGTCTGCACATCGCTCACTCGGACAATCTGGCTGAGTCGATCGGCCGGGAACAGACCGCGATGGATCAGGATGCTCGCTACCCGCACCCGTGTCGCAGGACGCTTTGCCTCGATCAACAGTCTTTGCAATTCAGCTACGATACCCTTCGAGCTATCACCCGCCATGCGATCGATCAGGATCTGCTGAGCCAAGTCGGATCGCGAAGAGTTTGGCCCGGATAACTCGTCGATTAATTCACGATCGGTTGCCCGAGTGAAATCGCTCAGAGAACGAACTTTATAGTCGGTCCTCCGAACGCGATAGATCCGGCCTCGGTCCTCTCCAGCCCTCACGTTAATCCGACGCTGCCACTCCTCAGGGATCCACTCCGGATGCTCGATTACATATCGGTACATGTCCACCACCCACATCGTTCCATCCGGAGCATTCTCGATCCGAACAGGTCGGAACCATGGATCACTACTGCGAATGAACTCGCTCTTGCTGTCGGCCGCAATCCGGTCAGCCGCCCACGTTGCTCCGTTGGGCTTGAGGGCATACCGCACCACCAAGTTGTGGACCGGTTCGCACACCAACGCAAAACCACGCATCGATTCCCCTTGACCCTCGCCCCGATTGATCACCGTGCTACAAGCCGACGTGAATCGATTGATCGCATACAAATCATTGAAACGATCGGCCTGCTGACTGAGCGGATAAACCGGAGGAATACTAGGCGGATTGGTAATCAATTGATACCTCCGCTTGGGACGGTAACCGCTGCGCTCGACCCAACTTTGCGGAAATACATAATGAAACATCGGCAAACTATTCTCGTTGCCAAACCAGTTGCCATACTCGTCGGTCGTTCGAATGTACTGAGTCACCCCGGTCTCGATTCGCAAGTCACCCGCGTCAGGATCTAAACTCAAGTCCGAACCGGAAATCCGCATCGATCTCGGTTCTCCCTTACCCGTCACCGTCACCTGATTGGCACCTCCCCCAGGGCCAAAATGGAGCCGATGGTCCAAGCCATACGTGAACCCATGCACGCGATGCTGAGGATTCCCCTCGGGAAATCCCGTCACGATCACACGCTTCTCATCGCACTTGCCATCACCATTGGTATCCCGAGCAAAAAAGATATCGGGCGCACAAGCGATCACGACCCCATCGCGCCAAGCGTAAATGCCCGCCGGGTAATTCAATCCATCGAGGAACACCGTGCTCTTGTCCATCACTCCATCGCCGTCGGTGTCCGCGAGTGTCTTGACGCACCCTGTCTTGCCTCCACCCAAAGGATAGTCTCCCATCTCGACCACCCATACCTTGCCATCCTGACCCCAAGCGATCCCAACCGGATCGGTCACCAATGGCTCGCTCGCCACAAGCTCGATCGTATAACCCTCGGGAACCTCCATACTCGCCAGCGACTCCTCAGGGCTTCGCGGTTGATCGGCCAACCGCTGCTGCTTGGTCATCTGCAATACGCGGTCGACGATCTTCTCCTCAGTCCCCGACTCCCATCTTCCAGGCTGCCCATAATAAAGCATCGAGCCATCGACCTCGTAACCACCCTCTCCACGCACACGCTCGCTGGCAACATAAGCGAACACGTCATCGACATACCCCGCAACCCAAACGTTTTCAAATTGGCTGAGTTCCTTCTCAAGCCGTATTTGATAATCGACGACAACCTCGCCACCCATAAAAACCCAAGCGAGATCCTTGCCAAAGCTCCATAAGTGGACAGGGGCCGGATAAGTCTCCGGAATCCGATCCTTGCGAGACAGCAGCTCCAACCAATTGTTCGCGAAGTTTCTCTCGTGGGCCGATCCACTCTTTTGCATCGACTCAAGTTTCTCTTTATTCGGACGCTCGCTGGCCAGTGCCACCAGCATGAAAGCCGCATTGGTCGGTTTCGGAAGCGGTTTGAGCTCCTTGCCCAAAACGGCTTGGACCGACTCGGCCATCTCTGCTCCATGCTTGCGTGACAGCTCGATCGTACCCCTCGGGTTGGGGTTCGCGTCCGCGCCGCATCCAATGATCGGCAACGCGATGCAACCAGGGTTCTTCTGCTCGATCAAACCAGCAG
>JBJTAQ010001089.1:0-1623 GCA_046090945.1 Pirellula sp. | reverse complement strand
GATTTGCCCAAGCCGAGCGCACTCAAGAGGTCGTCGGGGATTGTCTGGCGATCGTTTTTCTTGATCCGCAGCAGCCATCGAACCGACCGATGAGCGAATTGGCCCAACAAGCGATCGAAGTTGGCTGGACCGTTCGGATTGTCGATGCTCGGCGCGAATTGCATACAGCCGAGCGATGGAGAGTGCATACGGCTCCAACGACCGTTCTGGTCCGGGATGGACGCGAGGTGGATCGAATACTTGGACCAGTCAGTTGGTCTGATTTCTCTCGAAGGATGCTGAAATTCTCGTCGGCTGACTCGATCAAACCAGCTCAAATAGCCCCAGTCGCATCAGCATCAAATACTTTGAGCATCGACGTCGACTCCTTGGTCCCGATGCAAAAGCGACCGGCCTCGGCCCCAAAGGATCCCCAAGCGGCAACGGTTCGGATTCTTGTGGATGAACCCGAGTCTTTTGCTGTCGGCTCAGGGACCATTATCGAGAGTAGCGATCAAGGTTCGGTGGTGCTAACTTGTGGCCATTTGTTTCGCAGTTGGTCTAGAAACTCCACAATCACCGTCGAACGCTTTGAGCAGGGAGTGCCGGTGCGATATCCAGCGGAGTTGATCGATTACCAAATCGACGACATCGATCTTGGGGTACTTCTCATTCAGCCAGGCAAATTGGTGCCCACCGCAGCGATTGCAAATCATGCCGAACCCGTGCGCGAGGGAGATATTGTCTTCAGTGTCGGCTGCGACCATGGCCAAGCACCGACGAGGCGAGACTCTCGGGTGACTAAATTGAATCGGTACTTGGGTGCTGCCAATATTGAAACTGCAGGAATCCCTGTACAAGGACGCAGCGGTGGAGGACTTTTCAACAACCATGGCGAACTGATAGGAGTCTGTTTTGCGGCGGATAAAGAGCTCGACGAAGGTCTCTACTGCGGAACTCAAGTCATTCATGATCGTTTGAATAAGATTGGATTTAGGAAAGGATCGGGCAAAGCCCATGCGGCAACTCCGCAAGCGATCGCATCGACAGAGGTGGCAAAGCAGGCAACACCTGCGACGATGACGGTGATCCTGACTGACTCATCCGGTAGCACGCGTCAATTGACGATCGATCGACCGACCGAGCAGTTGCTTAACTCAATGCAGCAAGAAGCCCAAAGGACGCGGCAAGACAACGCGACCAGTCAAGTCCGTTGGAAGGTGCAAGTCAAATCGGATCACAGATGAGAGCAGGAACAGACAAATCGAATTCGCAGTCAGTGTGTGCACTGGCGATTTGTTTACTCGTGGTCGTCGCGCCGCTGTGTGGCTGTGGAACGACCAAGTCGGTGACGGCTACCGAGCAATTGCTAATGTCGGATGCTGTTGATTCGACGATCGCCAAAATAGATTTCAGACCGCTGACTGGGTACAAAATCTATCTCGATACGACTTACATGGCATCGGCTGGTAAGGCGATTCCGGGAGTGCCCATGCAAACGAATCTGGTGACATCGGATTACGTGATCAGTTCGATTCGCCAGCAGTTAACGGCGGCCGGTTGCCAGATCGTCGACACGAAGGATACCGCAGATATTATCTGCGAAGCGCGCTGTGGAGCCTTGGGAACCGACGGCCATAACGT
>JBJTAQ010001088.1:0-3577 GCA_046090945.1 Pirellula sp. | reverse complement strand
TCTTTACTGTTTTTTCTCTGGCATCTCTTCTGATCTTACGGCTCGAATCGGTGTCTTTGCGGTTTTGGTATGTTCCGCAGTTTTTCTGGGCTATCTGATGTGGTTCTTCGTCGACCGTCATTCAGTCGGTTTTGCTCGATGGCTCGAAGCTAAGGTTGCTGGTTTTCGTATTTAGTACCAGCTTTCTTCGCATTTATCGTACCCACGTACGCAGATTCAGCGTGCTTACACCCCCTCAAGCGGTGTTGATTAAGCTTTTTTAGAGCAGTACTGCATGCACATCCTCCGATACAGATGAAAATACTTTATCACCATAGAACGCTTGGCGATGGTGCCGAGGGTATTCACATCAAGGAGATGATTCACGCGTTTCGTGAATTAGGACATGAAGTGAGAATCGTCTGTCCGGCAGTAGCGAGTCATTCCAGAGGAGCAACGACTGCTAAGGTAGAGAATGATCGCTGGACTGCGCGCTTGAAGCGAGGTTTGCCTGTTTCGATTTTTCGGTTAATGGAGGTACTCTACAACGTTGTAACCTACACCAAAATGATTTCGGCAATCTGGTGGTGGAGGCCCGACATGGTCTATGAGAGATACTGTAGGTCCAACTTCGGCAGTCTGTTGGCCTCCAAGCATTGTCGGGTTCCTCACGTTTTGGAAGTTAACACACCCTACTCCATCGAGTTGAAGTTGTACGTAGGTGGTACTCACCATTGGCTCGACGAACGATTGGAGAGATTCATTCTCGGTCGTGTGGATCGTATCGCGACTGTATCAACAGCACTTAAAAATTATTTAGCCGAGCAGGGCGTCTCACCCGATCGCATGTTAGTTACACCCAATGCGATTTCACCAAGTGCACTACCTGTCGTTCATAGGGAAACGGCGAGGTTGGAACTTGGGATTCCGAAAGATCGTTTGGTCATTGGTTTTGCAGGCTCTATGAGGAAATGGCATGGCATAGATTTTTTAATGGAAGCATGGCCGGAAATTCTGGATAGTTGCCCAGGTAATCCCTACCTTTTATTAATCGGTGACGGGGATTTCAAGGTCGATGTCCAAAATAGAGTAGCGGAGCAAGGATGGGAGGATTGCGTTAAGCTTGTGCCATCCGTACCGCATAACGAAGTGCTGCATTGGATGATGGCGATGGATATCGGATTGATGCCGGATTCGAATTTTTACGGATCGCCTATGAAGATATTTGAGTACATGGCTATGGAAAGCGTCGCATGCGCGCCGCGTCTTGGGCCACTCGAAGAAGTTATCCAGCACGGATCAACAGGAGTTTTATTTGAACCTAGAGATCTGCATAGTTTTGTTGACTCAATACGTCGACTTGCTGTGGACAAGATTGGTAGGGAGCGGATTGCAAGGGCAGGGAGAGAGTATGTTCTTGCAAACCATCGCTGGGTTGATAACGCGCAGAAGGTAATTCAGTTCGCCCAATCCGAGGTTGGGAAACCGTGATCCAGGCAGGAAGAGGTCTGCGAATGCATAGGATTCTGAGCGTTTGCACCAATTTTCCGACGACGAATCGTCCAACGAACGGGCTTTTCGTGGGAAGGCGATTGTCAGAACTTTCTCGGTTAGCTGAATTGCATATGTTTGTTCCTCAAGCATATTTTCCGGTCCTCAGGCCTCGCCCCCCTGACTCTGCTCTGAAAGGGACTAATTTTCCGGTCAAGATCCAAAGGATGTTTTATCTGCCTGGGATAGCTAAGCACTGGGATGGTCGCTGGCTGGAAAGGGTTGTATCTGATTGGATTGGCCAAATGCCGAATCTTGATCGTAATTCAACGATAATAGATGCTCATTTCGGATACCCCGAAGGCGTCGGGTGTTTTCGAGTTGCCAAAAAGCTTGGAATGCCTTTGTTTATCACCGTTAGGGGGGTTGAGACCGAACTGATGGCAATCCCGGCAATCAAGAGTCAAATGCTTGAGGCTTACAGGTATGCGGCTGGGGTCATTTCCGTCAGTGACTCGCTTAAGGAAATGCTCGTTGCGAATGGGGTGGATGGTGAAAAGATTCGGGTTATAAGCAATGGCGTGGATTCTGATGTTTTTTGCCCTGGAAATAAAACCGCTAGTCGAGCTGAATTGGGGCTAGGCAGCTCGGCTAAAACAATAGTATCGCTAGGCAATGTGCAACACCGAAAGGGTTACGATCTGCTCATCGAGTCGATCGCATCGTATCGAGATACACCAGAGTTTCGTTGCGTCATCCTCGGTGGTACAAACGAATCGGCAACGATGGCAAGCCTTAAAACCCGAATTCAGGAATTGGGGCTCCAAAAACAAATTCAATTTGCAGGACAAAGCACTCCGGATGTCGTCGTTCGATGGCTTCGAGCTGCAGATCTATTTGTGTTACCGACAAGGCGTGAGGGATGCTGCAATGCGGTTTTGGAGGCTCTTTCAACTGGTTTACCAGTGATAACAACCCCTGCTGGCGACAACACAAAATTCGTGTTGGATGGCCAGAATGGATTCGTTGTTCCCCACGAAGACCCGCAAGCATTGCAACTTGCCATTCAACGTTCCTGGGATTATCCATGGGATGCAAACAAAATTTCAGAATCGGTACGTCGTTATACCTGGAAGGGGGCTGCTGAGCAGGTTATCGAATACTTCCAAGAGCGATTGGGTATTCAAGCGTGACATGCAAATAATCAGCAGAACCATCAGCGTCACGGTCGACACCGAAGAGGAAGGGCTCTGGGGCGGCACCTATAAAATCCAGAATTGCACCACCGAGAACCTTAGAGGTTTACCTCGATTTCAAGAGCTTTGCGAGAAATACTCCATTCCACCAACCTATTTGATCGACGCTCCGGTGCTTGGGGACAAAGCCGCTATCGGTGCCCTCAGATCTTGGCTCCTTGGATCAAGATGCGAGATTGGGACCCACTGCCACCCTTGGTGCAATCCCCCGATAGTATCCGAATCGGTGTCTAATGTGGACAGCTATCTGTGCAACCTACCTGAGGAACTTCAGTTCGAAAAGCTCAGTTGGTTGACGGAAAAAATAGCCGACACCTTTGGCAGAGCGCCGACTTCCTATCGCGCCGGACGCTACGGTTTCAGTGAAACTAGCGTCGGATCTTTGGCGGAATTGAACTATCTTCTTGATTCCAGCGTGTTGCCCGCATTCGATTATCGCGAGTCTGGAGGTCCAAGTTTCCTGGCATATTCAAGGACACCCTGCGTTGTGCGGCAAACCTCCTCAGGGAAAAAACTCATCGAGGTTCCCATAACGACGGGATTTACTCGCATTGGAGGGTACGAATTACGCAAACGGCTTCGAAAATGTGTCGAAACCCCCTTGGGACGAGCCACAAAACTATTATCGCTATCTAACCGTTTCGGTGTCACTAGGCATGTAAAGTTATCTCCAGAGGGCACCACTTTAGGAGAACTCAAAGGCTTGGTGCGTGCTTCGCTACGCGATGGAGTCAATCACCTGGTGCTCATGCTGCACAGCACTTCGCTAATGCCTGGTTTCTCACCCTATGCAAAAGATCGAGCGGGGGTGGAGTCTCTCTATGAGCGACTCGAGGGTATTCTCGATTTTA
>JBJTAQ010001087.1:0-1439 GCA_046090945.1 Pirellula sp. | reverse complement strand
TCGTTGTCCCAATCCGAGCCCAGGCGTTGACTGAAAAACAAGCCTGGATAGTTACGATTTACCAGTCGCACAGGCCCGGTTAACCATGTCGGGTTGCTCGGTAGCGAAGATTGTCACTACGTTCGTCGTCATCAGAAAATCGTTCATCAGAAAATCTTTAGGTGCAACCTATGAAGTATTCCCTCCCCGTCGCCCTTCTGGCGACCCTCGCATCGGCTCCGTTGGCAATTGGTCAAGAGTGGGCGGATGTGACCATCAAATTCGTGCTCGATGGAGCAGCACCCTCGGGCGCCGCGGTCAATGCAAACGCCGATGCGTTCTGCGCCAAGCAGCAGATACCTACCGAGCGACTCGTCGTCGATGGCAGTTCCAAAGGAATCGCCAACATGGTCTTCATGATCGATGGCAAGCAGACCAAGCTTGCTGCCGATCAGGTCCATCCTTCGCTCAAGGAAGTGCCAGCGACCAAGCCGGTTTTGGATAACGTCAATTGCCGCTTTATCCCTCACATCCTTCCGATTCGAGTTGGACAAACGGTTGAAGTCAAAAACTCCGATAGCACGAGCCACAACGCCAAGTTCGTATTCTTCAACAATGACGAATGGAACCAAGTGATTCCGACCGGGGGCAGCAAGACATTGCAGATCAAGAAGGCTGAAAGTGGTCCTTCCAAAGTCGAGTGCAACATCCACCCGTGGATGACAGCCTATCACATCGTCACCGATCACCCTTATGTCGGAATTAGCAACGAAAAGGGAGAGATCAAAATCGAGAAGTTGCCAGCCGGTGTCGAGTTGACCTTCAAGCTGTGGCATGAAGCACAAAACAAGTTTGATGAAGTGGCCGTCAATGGCAAGCCGGATAGCTGGAAGAAGGGGAACGTCAAGTTTACGCTCAAGCCGGGCGCTAACGATCTAGGAACGGTTTCGCTCAAGCCGGACAAGTTCAAGCCCTAGGGCCCGAGCGTATAAAGCCGCGATTGCCGCGCAGGCACTTTTCACCAGTTCAACGGCGTGCCCGGATCGGATATCCCCCTCGGGCACGCTTTTTTTTTTCAAGCAATGAATCTGCTTTGACGCAACATGCAGACCAAACCTTCGCAACATATTGTGATCATCGGCGGTGTGGCCGCCGGAGCTTCGGCCGCCACCAGAGCCCGAAGGATTGACCCAAACGCACAGATCACCATCCTCGAAAAAGGTCCGGCGGTTTCCTTTGCTAACTGCGGACTGCCTTATCACCTCGGCGGAGAGATTGCTCAGCGAGGTAAGCTACTCGTTGCGACACCTGAACTGTTTTGGAATCGATTCCGAATCCTTATTCGGACGCTCGAGGAGGTTGTTAAGATCGATCGCGAGTCCAAGACGCTGATGGTCCGGGATTCCGCGGATCCGTCGAAGACCTTGTCGTAGGCAACCTGTATAATATAGTATAATAAT
>JBJTAQ010001086.1:0-10711 GCA_046090945.1 Pirellula sp. | reverse complement strand
GGAAAAAGACAAACAACGCATACCCGATGTACTTGTTCGGGGCGATCGTATGGGCCAAGAAACTGATGACCATCAGGAATACAAACGACAGGCCGGTCAAGCAGACGAACTCTTGCATGTAAACATCCAGCTGAAATCGATAGTATCCCTGGCTCCATTGGTAGAATACCCCAATGGCAACTCCAATTAACAAGACCGATAGCAGGAGGATTATCATGGAAACCCACCGCGAAGCGGCAAAGACGCTGTTGGGGGTTGGAGTCGCACCCAAGATCTCATGGAATCGGCTATCGCGATCCCGCCAAACCAGTACGCCGGTAAAATAGGTGATCAACGCGATCGGTAGAATCAGCAAGCTTCCCGAAACTTGCTCGATCACTTCATAGGTGACCGGGAACGAAGACCCACCGAAGAGTTCGAGCGAACTCAACACAAGGCTGAATCCAACGTTGATCAGGGTGAAAGCCAAAATGATAATGAACGTCTTGCTGAAGACCACGGCCGAGAGGTCTGAACGAAGTGTTGCGAAGAACTGACTCAGCCAGCTTGGGCTCGGAGTTCTACTTACCAAGGAGATACTGCTTGCATTTGCCTCTGCCCCTGGGACCCCAGGCACGTCGCGAGTCGTTTGGTTTACCAACCCCTTTGCCGTTTTCAAAGCATTCGAGGTTTCAAATCGGAAGCGGGCACCCGCTAAACAAAAAATGAATGCAGCGATGCTCAGCCACAGAACTCGATTGGCAATCAGCAATGGGGTGATCGGAATCGGCCTTGTATTGCGGTCGTTGACCGTCCAATATTTCGTTGCCTGTTCGAAGGGTGCAGAACCGTATGGATCGGTCCAAGCAGCCAGGGATTCGTAATCCAGTTGTCCCGCGATACCTTGTGTCACGCCAAAAAGAACAAAAACCGCTAGCTGCGACAAAAACGAGTAGAGCGTGTTGCGGGTCACGCTAGCGACAGCGAACACGATTGCTCCGAAGATGATCGTATTCGGGACAACGAAGATCAAGAATGGTTGCCAGTGATGCCACAATGCGCTCGGACCCCAACGCTCGGTATCCGATGCATTGAAAGCGTGGGCAACCAGGATCCCAAACCCGATCCCCATCGATGGTATCAATGCAGCAATCGTCGCGCCGAAAAACCTCCCTAGTAAAAAGCCCCATTTGCTCAGCGGCTTGCTAAAGAGAATGTCAGACATCTTATTGGCAAAGTCTCTCGATGCCGAAGAGTCGTAGATAGCCGCAGCCATGAAACACGTGATCAAGCTCGCTCCGACATACCACAGGGCCACTGAAAACGGGGCATTTCTCAGCATATTGCCCCCAACTCCATTGATCGAAATCACGTCGGAGCCCGCAGCAACTCCGAACAGCAATGCAACGACGGCGAAAAAGATGTATACCATCCATCCCCGTAGCCAGTACGATAGTTCAAAACCGAAAAATTCGCGAAACATAGCTTTTGATAATTGGTGCTTGGTTGTTGAGTCGGATGATTCGTGCAGGTGTTTACCCTAGCCGGCAAGTTTCCGCGGTCGATAGATCCATCGAATCCGATGGCGTTATCAGCGGAACTAGCTAGCCAGTTCTCCCGAAAGTTTCGAGAAAAAAACATCCTCGAGGTCTGGTTCCACCGGTTTCCAACCACCAGCCGGTTCAGATTCGCAATAGATGCGAACCGAGGGCAATCCACCCACAAGCTTGGTCGAAAGAATCGGGTAGCTCCAACTTCGATTGCTCAGGTCCTGCTTGCTCATCGACTTGGTCCAAATCCTACCCTCGAGTTGCCGCTCCGCATCGGCAGGTGATCCACTGGCCAAAAGCTTACCCTTATCGATGATCGCCATGTTTGTGCAAAGCTCTTTGACGTCTTGCACGATGTGAGTCGAGAGAATGACAATGATGTTCTCACCGACTTCGGCCAGCAGATTGTAAAACCGATTGCGCTCTCCAGGATCCAGCCCTGCGGTCGGCTCATCGACGATCAACAGTTGCGGATCGCCTAAGAGTGCTTGGGCGATCCCAAATCGCTGCCGCATACCTCCTGAATAGTTGCTAACAGCCTTGTTGCGATGCTCGGCGAGGTTCACTCGTGCCAACAATCCATGAACGACTTCGAGTCGGTCTTTGGCGTTGGCTCCAACCCCTTTGAGAGCAGCCAAGTGATTCAGCAGCTTCACCGCACTGGTTCGAGGATACACCCCGAATTCTTGGGGGAGATAGCCCAAAAGCATCCGGATAGTATTCTTCTCCTTGAGCACATCGATCCGCGGTGCGATCGGGGTGCCGTCGAGGAACGCTTGACCCGAATCGGCTTCCTGAAGCGTAGCAAGTGTCCGCATGAGCGTTGACTTGCCAGCCCCATTGGGGCCCAGCAGCCCAAACATTCCCGCGGGGATATCTAGGGAAACATTGTCGAGGGCTCGAACCCCCCCGGCGTAGGTCTTGCTCAGGTTTCTAATGGATAGTTGCATGGGGGCTATTTCGATGCTGGAAAAGAGATCTTGGAAGTGGAACAGAAAAACTTCTTCGAGGAAATCTTACCCCTGGACCACTCCTTCGAGCCGCGGACCAGATTTTTACCACACAGACAACGAGGACCACAGAGAATGAAGACTAAACATCGGTGTTCTTTCGTTATTATTTTTCCACTGACTTGGGCAAAGCGTAAGAAATATTAAATGGTTCGGGCACGGCGCAGGGAGTCGGTTGTGGTGAAAAAAGGGAGCATCGCCAGTCCAACAAGACTTGTCAGCAACATCGCTCCGGTTGCCCTCAGTTCGCTTTGGACTAGGGCAAACGCCCCAAGGACGAATGACAATCCAGCAATCCATATGCAGATTGCGAAGCGGTTGGAAACATCCTTGTCGATGAGGCTTTGAATGGTCGCGTGGACCAACGCCATGAGAACCAGGACACCCAGACCTGCGGCCAAACAGGTTGCAACTGGAGTTCCAAATGCGATCAGTATGCTCATGACCACGATCGGATAGATCCACAGATCGATGAGATTGACTCGAGACATCATCGCCGGGATTGCGACAGGCAAACTGGAGAATGCAAAGGATGCTAAGAGGACGCCACCACATACAAACGTGAAATATTTCGAAAAGCTCACCTTGATTGCGAGCATACTTTTTAGATCGGTTCCTAGGAGGCTGGCCGAGGTGGCTACCAAAAGGAACGAAACAACCAAGGCCATGGTGGAGATGGCACAAGCGATGGCCGTCGATCTCAATTTTGCTGCTGCTTTGTCCTGAGGCGAAACCGGAAGCATATCCAGGAAAGGCCCGGATTCAAATGAGGTCGATTTGCGTGCCATCGGTAGATTGTCGAGCGAGGCGTTTTGGTTCAAAAAAAGCCCGAAGTATTGCAATAGGGCGACTTGAAGCGCCAAAAGAATCTGGCTTAGTGCCATAAGGTTTGTACCACCAAGAGCAGTCACCACCAGCAAGTTCAGGTCTCCCTTGAGCAGACCGACAAAAACAGCTAGGAACCAGGTAAAAAGCAATCCAACGATGACGACTGTAGGGATAATCATCATACGAGTGTGGTAATCGAACCATCCGATGGCTTGTGCAGGAGAATGAAACTCTAGGGATTTCATGTTCCATACCGACTGCCGATGTTCCCAAGTCAGGTCTAGCTTTTCCAAAAAGGACATCTGACGCTGACCGCTGCGATCCAAAGCCATTCGCCAAACTGTCAGCGGAAAGCTGATGCACACGATCGCTGAGGCGATGAGCATGTCGACACTGGATATGCTCGACCAAAGATGGGTTGCCGGCGAGATCATCCCCCCTGATTGTAGCGGGATTCCATGCGTATGAAGCAACCAAAGGGTCAGTGCCGCTAGGATCGCAATGGCCGCTGTGATCCACCACAGCGAATGCAATACGCCTCGAACGAGCGGCTGAAAGGCGCACCAGCACGCGACACTAAAAAGCAGCGGGCCGGCCATGGGCCAATCGATTCCGATGATACTTCTCCAGGCCCAAATCATGAAACCGACCTGAAGGCCAACCAGCAGTGCACCACTCCAGTAGTAGAAACTTGCAAGCCTGATCGTCGAGACTGGCATCAAATAAAGAGAGCTCAAATCTCTAGTTTGGGTTACGAGCACCCCGAAGCCCACGATCAACACCAATGCCAACAATAAAACAATATGGATCCCAATTAGCTCGCGCGAGGGGTTCAATGGACCGAGGCCTCGGAGGGGCAAGAGGACCATGCAGGCAGGTATGTTGGCCAAGATTGGAAAAAGCAAAAGCCAACGATTGCGCGCGAAGTATTCCCAAGTAAGAGCACCGATGATCGATTGCATGATACGGCCTGGCTAGGAACGGTGGATGTTGGAAACAAAAATGTCGTCAAGGCTCACTGGGCTCTGGCCCACGATTCGAGCATGGAGACCTCGAGCGGTATGCTCGAGTTGGTCCCTGTCGCCACGCACAACATAAGTCCACTCGAAGCCTTGCCCTCGGCTATCGATCGCACCTGAAAAACTCGGAGCTTCCGAGTGCGAATGATCAAAACGCAGCGTGATGCGATGAAAAGACTCCAAGACCGATTCCAGGGAATCCGATAGCAGCAAACGCCCTTGATGAAGAAAAGCGACCCGATCGGCAAGCCGCTCGACTTCATCGAGCAAATGCGAGGAGAACAATACCGTCCTCCCCTCTTCGGCAGTCGTTTTGACGATGGCTGCTAAAATGTCGCGGCGGATGACCGGATCCAACCCCGAGGAGGGCTCGTCCAGCAGCAACAACTCCGGACGGTGGGCTAGCGCGACGAGCAAGCAGACGCGTGCCGTTTGGCCACGTGATAGATTACGAATCTTCTGCTTGGGATCCAGTTCGAACAGCTCCAAAAGCTCTTGGACATAAGCAGAGTCCCAAGTGGGGTAGAAAGCTCGCGTGAAATCGATCAACTCATGGACCCGCATCCAAACTGGCACATCGCGAGCTTCCGACATGTATCCGATTCGTCCAAGCACTTTGACCGGTTCGGCGACTGGATTGAGACCAAAGACGCTGACCGATCCGCTCTGCGCATAGTGCGCGCCGAGTATATGCTTGATCAGCGTGGTTTTCCCAGCACCATTGCTCCCGATGAGCCCAAAGACCCCGCCGCGAGGGACCTGGAGTGTCACGCCCTGGAGAGCTTGGGTGCGCCCAAAAGTTCGACTGAGATTCTGGATATCGACGACGAGATCACTCATGATAGAACTACCCTTTGTTCGACGCTTCGGAAAGAATCTCGCTTTGCTCAACGAGTTTAAGCACATCGTCCAACTGAAAACCCATCTGGAATGCTTCCACCAGCACCCCATCGATCCGTTGCTTGAGCAATTTCAAGCGTTCTTTGCGGGCCAAGGGCGACCCGGCTTCAGAGACGAAAGTGCCCGCTGTTCGCCGCTTCTCGACCACACCGGCGGTTTCAAGTTCCCGGTAGGCTCGGGCGATGGTGTTCGGATTGACCAGCAGCTCCTCGGCCAATGCTCGAATCGAGGGCAACTCGTCCCCAGGTTGCAGTCTACCCGAGGCGACCTGGTACTTGATCTGCTGCATGACCTGCTGGTAGATCGGCACTCCGCCTTGGGCTTGAATGTGAATTTGCATGACCGGCTCCTGTCGCTGCTGTATTAATGCAATAATACAATTGGCGATCGGCTAAGTCAACGCATTTTTCGACCGTCCGGGGAGAATTCTCCCCCCCCGCCCCACTGTCCGTGTCCTACCTCAAGCGTTTTATGAACTATAGAGAAACACAGAGACGCTAGAAGACCCTATCGGGTCGTTGGTTGTTCCACCAGTGGCCGGTCGTGTCGCTGCCACGAACGTGGATCCCTTTCTCGTTCCATTGCATGCCGGCGCGAACACTCGCAGAGCAGTACCTGAGGGTCAAGCCGCAGCGACGCCTGGGTGAATGGTTTGCTTCGGAACCATGCAGCAGCAGATCGCTGTGGATCGATACCTGCCCGGCCTTAAGCACATCGTAAACGACTTGGCCGTATTGTTCGGCGTTGTCGATCGATTGATTGAGCACGTTGTGCTCGGCGCTGTCGCTCTCGCGATAAGTCATGTGACCGAAGTGATGTGAGCCAGCGACGAACTTCATGCACGCGTTCTCTTGGTCGGCATCATCGACGGCCAGCCATACGGTCGCCGCCTTGGATGGTGACAGCGGCCAGTAACTGGCGTCCTGGTGCCAAGCGACCGTTTTGCCGTCGTGAGGCATCTTACAAAAAAAGTGGGAGCCCCAAGCGATAACATCCTCACCCAGCAGATCCGAGACATATTCGACGATTCGACGTTCGGTCAGGATGTCGTACACAGGCCCGTACTTCAGATGCGCCGAAGAGATCGAGTAGCTGTTTCCACCTTCAGCGACCACTTTTTCCAGTAATTCATCGAAGTACTTGCGGATCGATTCGATTTCGCTCTTCGAGTACACATCCAAAGGGGCAATGTAGCCTTGGGTGTTGTAATGGGCGATTTGTTCGACCGACAAGGTTTTCGGGGAATGGTTCTCTACCTGATAGAACTTCAAATCGCGGCCCATCGATTTGAGGTCGTTTCCGTCGGGAAGAATGCTGAATTTGCTCATGAATGTTTTACCTCAGTTGATCTCTAGCGAATCTATCTGTTTGAATGCGATGAACATTGAATGGAATCAAGAGCCTGACCTACAAGTCTTGACGGTAAAGCAACCAGCAACTTGCAGCGAGCATCACCGCGATGAAGATACCATTGCTCCAGATCGGTTGCCAAGGGTCCGAGACAACTTGGGGGATGTCCAGGTCGGCGCGATCCACAGCGCTGATTTTATTGTCGGGATTCTTAAGCACGTACTGGATGGTTTCCTGGATCGCCGATGGCTTGGGATTGACCAAGTAGAAAGGATTGATGATGTAATCGTAGAGAAACTCGGCCGTGGTTCGAGCGGGCCTGAATGATTTTTCCGACCCCTTCAAGTCCTTGTCCCACACGTCGACCTGCTTGACGTGGTGTGCTACCCACAAACGACCGGATTGATCATAGGACATCGAAGAGATATTTCCTTGACCGACCAAATCGGGCGCTGTCGGCTTGATATCTGTGTCGATCGTCCAAAGTTTACCATTGGTTTCGAGGATCGCGACGCGACCATCGGGTGCGTTTGCCGTCCGTTTAATGGTCTTGTCCCCGATCGAATCCAGGGTGCCCCTGAGTTTCATCGCTTGGAGGTCGACTAGCATCGGTGTTTTGGAATCGGGGCAAACAATGGCTGTATTTCCGCAGACAACCAGACTGACGACGGTCTCTGCGGGGATATCCAGGTCGATCGTGCCTGCGGTTTTGAGCTTCTTTCCGTCATAGTCGAAGCGAACGAGTTTGCCTTTGGATACCAATGCGATCGAATCGGTACCTGGAATGGCGTTTGCCGCGATGGGCAGGCGATAGTCCCAATCGTCTTCAGTAAGTTTCTTGTGCGCGACGTTCCCTTGAGGCAGTTTGAGGTCAAACCCTAGCACCGAGACTTTCTGCTGCTCGGCTTTGCCTGCCGCTTCGCGATCGAACCAAAAGATTCCATCAGGTGTCAACGATACAAACGTGTCTTTCCAGCGGATTACATCGGAGGTCCCAGCAGGCAACTCCGGGGCGGTATCGAGCCGCGAGTCGTCCCACAACTTTCGCTCTTTCTTCTTGGGGGATGACTCATCCTGTTGCACTGCATCCTGGCTGTCGGATTTATCCGAGGCCAACTCGGGCAAGCGAATGATATCGAGTCTTGGGGAGTCGTTACCTCCGAGTCCGAATGGAACGAATCGCGTTCTGCCCATGTAGAGCAAACCCTCCTTGGTATCCATGATAGGACCCAGGACTCGCTGGCCGTTGACCTCCCCAAAACCGACTTGCCAGGTGTTCGTGCTCTGGTTCCAAAACAGCAGTCGACCTTGCTGATTCGAAGTGATAGGTACATCACCCACCGCGACGATCGACTGAATGGTCGGAGGACCTTTTAAAAAGCCGTCTGCAAAACCACGCACGACCCCGATGGTAAAACAGATCCCCCAGAACAGTGCTGTCAATACAACGCAGATAATCGGGTTCTTCCAAATCAGGCCGACCAACGCCGAGACCGAGTAGAAAATCATGAAAGAGAAAATGAAAAGTGGTATGCACCACAGAATTCCGCGGTTCCAAATCCCGAGTTGCAATCCGGCATAGATATACAATCCGACCAAGAACACCCCGACGTTCATCGCCACGAAGATGCAACCACCGAGGTACTTGCTCAGGAATAAAAGGCTTCGCGACAGGGGCTTGCTCAATAGCAGATGCAACGAGCCGGTTTGAAACATGTCAGGCACCATCGGAGCAGTGACGACAATTGCGACCATCATCGCGATCTGCCCAAGCCCTAGCCACATGATGAACGGAAACAAGGTGGCTTCGATGAATGGCCGAATCTGCCTGAGCGTAAACGGCAACGGATCCATGAACTTCATGCCGGCATAAGTCACCCAAGTGGCTTGGCCTGTGGCCGATCGGATATTGCCAGGAAACGCTAGATCGATCAGTCGTCGATTGAGCTTTTGGGTCTCCTCCGGGCTCTTTGACGTATCCTCAATAAGTTCCTTGAGTTCCTCCCGCCGTTCGGCAGTCGGCCAAGCTTGTTTGTCGTACAGGTCGTCTCTGCCAAGCAGATCGTTAAGCGATGCGACCAATTGACCGATGGGGATGCGTTTCTGAGTCCGCAATCGCTCCTTGAGGGTTTCTTGGAATGGCTCATCGAGCTTCTCGTAGACTGCCCGTTGGGCGCGTGTTCCGCGGCCTGCGGAGGCTTGTGCAAGCTGATCGAGCATCGTTCGCGCGTTGTTGAGATCTGAGGAACTGACGCGATAAGTCTCCTCTTCCGAGAGCGAGAGTGGGAACAACGCAACGAGGATCAATAGCCAGCCGGCCATGAGGATCCAAAGGACCCGTGAACGGACCGATTCGATCAAACTATCGTACAGAACGGCAATATAAGGTTTCACGGCTTGGCAGCTCCGACTATGTTCATAAAGACTTGCTCAAGACTCGGGCGAGCTCGCTCGATTCGCAGAATACTGATGTTTGCCTCTCGAAGCTGGTCGACCAAGAAATCTACGCCGGTCTGATCAATGCTCTCGACGGCGATCCGCGTGAGGCCTTGAGCCCCGAGTCCCCCAAAATCGATCGATTCGATCGCTGTACCCTGAGGCAGCTTTGCAAGCCCTCGGATGCTTTCTGGCGATGAGAGGACTTCTAGTTTCACACTGCCGGCCTGGTCATCGGTGTGGCTTCGTATCAGCTCGTCGATCGTCCCGATTCCTCGAAGCTTACCTAGGGCCATGATCGCCACTCGATCGCAAATCAACTCGACTTCTTGCAGGATGTGGCTATTGAGAAAAACGGTCTTGCCTCGCTGCTTGAGCTTGTCGAGCACATCGCGGATCTGTGAGCGGCCCATCGGATCCAATCCGTCGGTGGGCTCATCGAGGATCAGCAGATCCGGATCGTGCAGCATGGCTTGGGCCAGCCCCAAACGCTGTCGCATCCCTTTGGAGTAGCGCCGGACGGCTTCGTTCTGGCGGCCTTGCAAACTGACCAGATCGAAGAGTTCTTGCTCGCGAGCAGCGATCTGCGAATCGGACATCTCGCTTAGGCGTCCATAAAAATAAAGAGCACTGCGACCGGTATGGTGTCTGGGGAAGACCAAGTTTTCCGGAAGGTAGCCGATTTTCCGCCGGGCGGCTTTGCTCCCGGCAGGCTCCTTGAGCACCTGCGCGATCCCATTGGTTGGGTGCAAAATACCAAGCAGCACTTTGATGAGGGTTGTCTTGCCAGCCCCGTTCGGCCCGAGCAATCCGAAGACTTCTCCGCTACGGACTTCGAGCGAGACATCCTTCAAGGCCGGATGCACGCGGGGGAACAGCAATCCTTCGCGATAAGTTTTCGAGAGATGTTGGACATCGATCGCAAGCGGGTGTTCCGAAGTGGTCGCCATGGGTTCTCAAATTCCGGGGATTTACTAGACCAAGCCACCTGTGCTGATCCTATGCGGTGGGTCGATGAAATTCGCAGGTTTACCGCACATCTTGGGAAACCTCACCCGATCGCAAGCTGTATTTTATAGGTTCGATAAGCAAATGAACTAGTCCAAGCGTCCTAAAAGAAAACCGGCATCTGATTGGCAAAATGCCCCAAGTGACGAATTTCCTGCTAAAATCTGGAACGATCCCCGCATGGGATCATCCCACCTAGTTTCCCCGTTTTTCGCTCTAACCCTTTCGTGCGAATCGCTATGTTTTATTCTCTCCGATCTGTTTGTTACGGCTTGGCCAAAAACACTATCGCCGGTGTTTCTCTAAGTCTTTTTGCAGTTGGTTTGGCCCAAGCTGCCGAGCCAATCCAGCTTTTTAATGGCAAAGATTTCACCGGTTGGCACGGTCGCCCGACGGTTGATCCTCGCAAATGGGAGTCGACTCCTGATGCCGACAAAGCCAAATGGAATCAAGAGATCGTTGACCACTGGAAAGTCGATGGCAACGAGATCGTTAACGATGGCAAGGGTGCCTACCTGACAACGAACGCCCAATACGGTGACTTTGATCTAACCCTTGATTTCAAAATCGTTAAGGACTGCGACTCGGGGATCTATCTTCGAGGCATCCCCCAAGTTCAGATCTGGGATCC
>JBJTAQ010001085.1:0-1063 GCA_046090945.1 Pirellula sp. | reverse complement strand
GCATCCGAACCAACTTAGGAACCGTCGAGTTAGAACCACTAGTCGAGGCCCAAGACATCCTCGAAGTCCATTCGATGGTGACCTTGCATGCCGAGCTGACTCATTCACCGGTTGCCGAAGAACTTCTCTCGAAATGGGAAGCAAGCGTTGCGAAGTTCGTGAAAGTGATTCCAACCGATTACAAGCGCGTTCTAGCCGAGCAGTCCAAACAAGCGACTTTGCCCGGTGCCACTGGTGCAGCGAACGTCTCGGTATCCAGTGCGAAAGCAACGCAATAATCATTCCTCCACAAGCCATTCATCCAAAAGACCTCCATCAAACAATATCGATATGGGAAAGCCAACTGGATTCAAGGAATTCGAACGCAAGAAGGTCGCCTGGCGTCTGCCGATCGTTCGAGTCGAAGACTACAAAGAGATCTACACCGATCCTGCCGAGGAGCACCTTCGAACTCAGGGTGCGCGCTGCATGGATTGCGGCGTACCTTTTTGCCAATCTGCTAGCGGTTGTCCAATTCAGAATCTGATCCCGGAGTGGAACGATCTGGTGTACACCGGCCGTTGGAAAGAGGCGCTCGATCGGCTTCACAAAACCAATAACTTTCCGGAATTCACCGGACGCGTTTGCCCGGCACCCTGCGAAGGTGCTTGTGTGTTGGGAATCACCAATCCACCAGTGACCATCAAGAATATCGAGTGCGCGATCATCGACCGAGGATTTCAAGAGGGTTGGGTTGTCGCTCGACCACCTGCAGAGCGAAGCGGAAAAAAGATCGCCATCATTGGGAGCGGACCGGCCGGACTTGCTGCGGCCGACCAACTCAACAAAACAGGACACACCGTGACGGTCTACGAGCGAGCCGATCGCATCGGGGGACTTTTGACTTACGGCATCCCCAACATGAAACTCGACAAAGCAGTAGTGCAGCGTCGGCTTGATTTGATGGCGGCCGAAGGGGTCCAATTCGTCACAGGTGCTGATGTGGGCAAGAACATCGATCCGAAGAAGTTGGTCGCCGAGAACGACGCCGTGCTTCTGGCTACAGGAGCGACCAAACCAAGAG
>JBJTAQ010001084.1:0-6317 GCA_046090945.1 Pirellula sp. | reverse complement strand
CGCAAAAACGACGCTGCCAACTCGATTTTGACCACAAATAAATCACTGTCGGCACACTGCAAGATTACGGCCGCTCATGGTGACTGTAGGCTCGATCACCTAAACCGATCACGCAATGCGAGTCGCTGGGTAATAAGACCTCTGTTAGGGGGTTTCCGAGGCGACCGGCTGCAGATAAACCCCTCGCCTGCATCAAGCTTCGACTGGCAATCGTTATTCTGCCGGCCTGACCAACTCCACGGCCATTGCCCAATCCTTATCTTGCGTGGGTCGGCCATCCATAATACGAGACGGGGCGTGATCTCGACTGCAAAGCGTCGGGCGTCCCTGGTCATCGCGTTTCCCGATCCGGAAAACGGTTCGAGCAAAACAATGATCGTCGGCTGGATCCAGGTCGATGTCGATCTCAAAGGGTGTGATGCCATGGGAGTCGATCCATGTGACTCCGATGAGCTTAAACTGATCGGAACTGGGGCTTGTGATTTCAAGGTGAATGACACCGTCAGACCACCACCCACAAAGATCTTTCGGGCCATAACCAAGACAGTCGCAAATATAGAATTCGAGCAGGAGTCGAATCTCTTGGTCGAGCAACCGCATGGTTTCCGGATCGGAATCCGGACGGATTTGCCAGGTTCGAAGGCATTTCGAAAGCCGTGTCTCTATCAAGGGGCTGTCTGTGCACTCTCTAGGGTTTTAAACTCAGCGATCTGATCTTCGGAAAGTACCCCTTGCTTGACGATCACTCCGTCCTCGATGAGCAAAAAACATGGGACCATTTCGATGACAAGATCCTTTTTTTCTGTTTCGCTAGTATAAGCCTATGTCCCCTGAAGCCGTTGGCATGTCGGGAATTCAGGATTGGGAAGATTGGTCGCGGCAGCCGTGCTAGGGAGGGGCTTAGCTATATCTTATTGGAAAATAGGGATTTGCCATGCCACGCAAGCTAAGGTAAAGCCGTTTTGTCTTTATTTGATAAAGCGGCTTTATCTCTTTGGGTTGGTATGTCGGACTGGAAATTCTACGGTCGAAAGAAACAACTTGCGGAATTGGAGCGGATGCTCGAACGCAAACGCTGGTTCTTTGCCAAGGTAATGGGGTGCCGCCGAATCGGCAAAACGACCCTGCTCCAGCAGGCTATGCGAGAGATCAAGAGCAACCCCGACATCGCCCCTCCAGGGCCGGCGCATTTCCGGGGGCATCGCTTGCTACCTATATCTTGGCCCGCTGGGCCACAAACGCAGCTTGCACGTTCGATGATGTCTTCGCTTCCGACGATTGGCAAGAAGAGCTCAGAAAGTCCATTCGACTTCGTTTGACCAGATTTTGATGTTCCAATCTTAAAATCATGCTTGCCAGCTTTTGACACTGTGTCAATCGAGGTACCAGCAAGGCATCTGCAGGTGGTAACGTTGCCACTTTGAGGCCGAATCAGCTTATCGCTCCACAAAATTCTTGCTCGGCATGCAGGGGCCTTATATCATCGTATTTCGGTCTGAGACTAGCCTTAGCGATAGTCTGTATTGGTGCGGTCTTCAGGGCTTAGGCTCATCCGCACAAAAACAAGTTAGGCATGAGAGGAACTGAAATCCCGTGAGCGTATTCGATCACATTGACCGCGACAAGTTGATTGGTTTCCTCGTCAACTCGTGGTGGTGCCCACTACACGATTGGCCGTTTGGGATAATGGAGAAAGTCCCCTATATTCGCTTTCGCAGAGCGCTCCGAGGTTGGAACATCGGAATGCGTCAACCCGCTCGATTGGAATACAGCGTCGTTTTACTTCATCAGAGAGGTGCCAAGCGTTCCGACCAATTCGGTTCGGACTTCGCACTGACCATTGATGTTACCGGGCCGATAACGTTTCGAAAGACTGCACTATTTCAGACTAAACTTGTGACAAACTATTCCGCGACCATTGAAAGTCATCAACTTGAGCAAGCATTGAGCGTTCCCGAATTCGTCGGGCGTTGTTTTACCATGGCCGTCGACCGTACTCATTTCGTAATCCGAATTGAGTCAGTCGATGTGTTGACTTCGTCATTCCATGCAGGTCAAGCAACCAAGACGTTTGACACCACTCGATGGCCACTATCAACCGTGTGGATGTCAAATTGGCTTGAATGCCAACAAGGCATGCCATCAAGCTCAATTGGTGGTCCACAGATTGAATCATTGCTTTCTGCATACTATGTGCATCGCCCTGACTTCTTCCCGGATTTTGGTGTAGCCACCAATGAGAATCGTGACTTACCGTTTGTCCCTCAGTCGTGGCACTACGCAAAGATCATAATAGGTGAAAACACCTACATCGGGTAATCAAGCCCTTTTCCGCCCACCCTCCCCACACCAGCTAGCGCTCACACCTCCACCACCTCCTACTTCGCCCCAGATGCCTTGGCAAAATCATCCTAGGTAACCAGCAGGTAACTTTGCCGGGCAATCCGTGGTGAGTTGCCAAGCCAAGAGCGTCCTTGCGGTAATAGTTTTCCGCAAACTTCCGATAGGCATTGAGCACTTCGACCACGGTGGCATCGGCGTCGTTTTGCAATCGGCGATCGGTTGGCCAGGAACTCGGCAATTAGGCGGTCGTATTCGGCCTTGCTTTCAGCGTTATTTAGAAAAAGTCGGGGCGACAAGACGGCTATTGAACTGTTTCTCCGGGAAATTCGGGGCTGGGAAGCCGGGCTGCGGCGGCGGATGGACGCGGGAAGTGATTTGCGGTATTGACTTTACGGAGTATCGTTAGCCCTCAATCGCAGCGTCCTTCTTGTCGCCTTGAATCGGTGCGGTGCCCAACAATGGTGCTGTCAAGTCAGCGCATAACGCCAGAAGGAGAAGAAACGCCGTATCGCATTTTCATAAGGCGGGAGCACCTGATCCGGGCTAACCAAACCATGCTCTGCGGACAATATGAACCACTGACAACCTGTTCCTTCCGCATAACGGCGAGCCTTCGGATAAAATGATGATGTGTACAGGTAATTTACACTTCTCGGCACTATGCGCTTCTTACTAACGCAAGCGACCAAATAAACAGCGTTGCGCTTTGCCACTAGCGGTACTTCAGCCAGTCGTAGAAACAGATTAGGCTACGAAAATACGTAGCGTTGGTGGTGTTTTTGCAAGTAATAAGATTCATGTTGGCCAGTATGTATTTCCGCAGGTCATCCAAGTCTATTTGTCCATGTTTTAGCATGGGGACATAAAAGAAGTGATTCGATGCATAATGAGCCAGAACACCCTTAATGGACTGACACGTGTCCTGAATGACGGATAGTTCACCCCGATATTGCTGTGGAGGATAGAAATCTTCATGCGTGGCGCTAATTGCCTTGGCTACGCGCTCATGCAACTTTTCTCCGTCAATTGCTCCATTTCGTTGCATGCAACCAGCGCCTCGAAGGTAGCGAAATATTGGCACGTATTTCGCCTGCTTGAGCAGCTCCGGCAAAGTCGCTTCCACAATGCGTTGTGCGTCATAGTGGCTTTGCTCCGCCATCGCATCTTTCAAAAGGTCAAGGCGAGAAATCGGCGTATAGCCTGCTGAGCCAATCTTTTTCTGTACTCCTACGCCATAGACCACTTCCAGGTCATCAAAAGTCTCCGCATCATTAATATCAATAACAGCAATCTTCTCCTTGGGGTCGTTTGTCCGAACGAGTTCGTAGATGTGTTCTTTCATTTTACGAAGAAGTCTTGCAGAAAATCGCCTCTTGAGATTGCTCAAGGGCTGGTAGACCTGCGCGTAATCATTCGTGCGGATGATCGTGACAGGCAGCGTATGCGTGTTGATCTGCAAGACGCTAGATTCAAACGAATCGCCCTTTCCTGTGGTGTCGCGTTGAACAAAAATCAACCGGTCCTGAAGTTGCTGGATATTGTCGTTGGTGAGGCACGAGGCAACTTGGCGTAGGATGCCGCGTATATTCTCGTCAGAAAGACTGTATCCGAGAAAGATGACTGGATGCTCGACGAATATGGTCAGCAGTTTGGCGGCTAGATACGGGTTACGGTTGTTGAACTCGTCGTAGTCAGCCGTAGTCAGGACTAATGAATTTGGCTCCGTCACGCAACCATGAATCTTGTAAAGTTCGGCAATACCCTGAGAATTCGAGAATAGCACCTGCTCTTGGCCGATATATGCCTCAAATTCGGGGAACAGCGATTCCAACATCGTGTCCCAATTTGTCGTGACAATGCCATCAACTGTAGCAGTTTTGAGTAATTCAATTTCTTTGTCGAGTTGAGCATTTTGGCCAGCTTCGTATTTCTTGTTCGAGATATACTGGGCGATTTCGTACTTCAGGCACGAGGCGTTGTTTGTGACGCTATTCGTAAAGCTGTCCCGGCTTGCTAGATACTTTGCGTCAGTCCACCAGGTGTCATAAAAGGAGTCAGCCAGGAGAGTGGCGATTGCGGGGAGGCTACTGCTTGCTTTTGCCTTATAATACTCAAATGGATGCTGAAACCCGTCGGAGAACCTGCGGAGTAGGCGCTCCCAATCCTCCAGGTTTACATAGCGCCGCGAAAGACCCGAGCCGACAAAAAGAAATGGGGCCGTGCCTATCTTCGCAAGATGTGCGGCTAATTCGTCTTGAATCCCCACGTTAACTGACCTCCGGCGAGATGATGCCCGTTTCTTCCTGGTAGCTGGAGGCCGCGACCAACCGTTGAATGCAGGTGCGAATAAATCGATCCAAGCGCTGCGACTGAGCTATTTGCTGGGATGGATTGGCCTGGAAAGCGCCTACGCTTGGGATATGGTCACCGTTTTCGGCGTATTCGACGCCGGGGGAGCGGATAAACACAGTCTCTTTATCGTCTGCGCCCGGGAAGAGCACATACGAACCTCGGCTGCCAAGAAGAGCATCACGATAGGTGTGCATCTTTAGCAGGTCCGTCCGCTTGTACGTCGCTGACATTCTGGCGTCTTCATGTGTTGTAAGATCAGATTCTAGCGCGTCTAGCATTGCGACGTTGTCAGCCACTTCAGCCTGCCATTGCGATAGGTCGAGACGATACTTTGCATCGAAATGCAGCCAGTGCATGCGATCTGGGTCGGCAACAACATCAATAAGGATGCTGAAATCTGGGTTAAGCTGTGCGGAATACGAGCCATCCCACACCTCGCTGTTGCTCCGTTCAAACTTGCGGTTGTAGTAAAGAGAGATAATGGCGCTTCGGCCTAGTTCATCTTTGAACCGGAATTGCACCCTACTTTCCGTTCCTCGGCGGAGGACAACATTCAATCCATCCTCTGTTTCGCGGATAAGAGTGCCAGCGGCCCGAACTTCGTCACCGCACAGCCCTCGAAGCACGCGCCTCAGGAAAAAGAAACACCAATATTCGTATAGCTGAGAGATCGGTCGAAGGTCACCGCGCACATCGGCGTCGAGTTGAGTATCGGCCGACCATGGCAGCGTCATGCCAAGCTGCATACGCAAATCTGTTCCGAGCACCTCCCTATAGGATGACGATTTCTGCAAAACCTGGGAGTTCGATGGAAAGTGTGTCATTCGCCGCACATCTTTCCATAGCGGATGTTCCAGCCATTCGGAAATTCGCGTGGTCCAAACTTTGACTTGCCTGGCCACAATCGCCTTATCGTGGCGGATCAGTAACGAATACAGGTCATCGGCAGCGTCGAGCAGGTTCTCAAGGAAGCCTTTTACATAGCGATTCTCAGGAGTGTCGGTGGTTTCGGATTTAACTGTTTCTGGCAGGGCAATTGGTGTGTGTCCCCTGAAGATTGCAGCGAGCGGGCCGCCTGGAGATAGCATTCCCTCCGGTAACCAGTGCAAGAAATCTCCCCGAGCGGACTGCCTCTGAAGGCCAACGGGAACAATCCGCTCATATTGCACCAGCATGCTTCGTGGGGCGGCAAGAATTGATTCGACACCCGTCGGCAGCCGGGTGTCATCCATGGCATGGCGCAACAGGAAGAGGAACGTCATCAATTGCGGCTTCGTTACCTCGATCAGCGAAAAACGCGCAAAGGTGGGCGATTCGATCTCCATCAGCAAAGCCGAATACTCCTCGGCTATTGCATCCAAGAGCAGCCGAAAATCTTCAAAGTAACCTAGCTTGGTACAGACCACCTCGATGACGATTGGTGTGACACTGGGCAGAGCTATCTCGGCTGCGCCGACATAAGAGCGGAAATTGAGCCTTCCTGGTATGGTTACAACGCCATCACGGACATTCCACCGACGCGGTGGGTCGCTTTCGTAAGCATTCTTGACCGTAGCCAAAGGCCAAGATCGGTTAAGCAGCCAGGCAGCTTCTGCCTCCTCGCGGCTGATGGGTAGCGTAAT
>JBJTAQ010001083.1:0-2895 GCA_046090945.1 Pirellula sp. | reverse complement strand
GTTGTTCAGACCAATCGCGATAGAATCGTGTGAAGTAGAATCCTCCGACCGACAGACTGAAGGGCGAGTACCCAAAGAGGTTCGGCTCGGTCCAATTCATCGTGTAGCGCTGGACTTGATTGCCGGGTACGAGTTCAAGTCGAAAGTTTTGACCAGCACCTCGAAAAGCCCCATTGAACATATCGCTAGGGCGACCTGGCAATCGGAAAAGATCAAAGTTTCTCTCTTCGATGATCAGCTGTCCGGCGACGCCCAAGTCGCTGTTGACCGAACCCCCAAACGATACTCGACCGGTTTGTCCTTCGGACACATAAACATCGATAGGGGTATTTCGAACCGTCGGATCGTACCCAAACGGTGGCGCGCCGGTGACACCCAAGCTTGGGTCGATCACCCAAGGCTGATTCAGCGGAGGCATCGGTTGGTTCATCGGACCGGGTATCAACGGCGGCTGTACTGGTGCTTGTACTGGGGCTTGTACTGGCGGTGGATAACCGGGTTGTCCATAGGATGGATTCGGATACCCTTGGCCGCTTGGCGGTGGAGGAAGTGGCGCACCGCCGAACTGGCCGAACAAACTTGCACTAAACGCCGCCGATATGCACAGACCAAAGAGAACCCTAGAGGCGATCCCCAGCGTCATTTTGAAGACTGCTTCGAGAGCAGCATTGTCTTGGAGGAATCGAGTCATTCGTGGATTCGTTCTCTTGCTTTGGGCTTTCGTTTCACCGCTGAATGGACTGTATGGACTTTATGAACGGATTGTTCGACGGAGCGTTTAGGGGGTCTTTAAACTCGGGTCATCAACTGGACTGACCTCAATCCTAGGGACTTCGCCCCTAGATGGATCGGTATTAAAAATAGTCGAGTAGAACAGTCGTCTTTTCCCATTGTCCAACTCGCGCTTGTCGATGACCTCACCGGGTCTAAGGTTTCGCAGCGGCTGCAAGACAACGTGTCGGCGAGTAAAATCTCCATCGATGTGGACTCGAATGTCGCTGGCGCGGTACACATCCCCTTCCTTGACTTTGTAAACGATATCCACCTTATGTTGGTCAGGTTGGTAAATCACCTCGCCATCGACTTCGCAGAAAATATGGCCTTGGGCTCCGTACACATCGAGCAAAAATCGCTCATCCTGCAACTTCTTGTTCAGCAGAAATGGCTCATCGGCTTTGAGTTTCATGCTTGGGAGCAATTCATCGGCGTTGTAGCGCTCGGTACCGGCGAGCGAGACCGATGCGACACTGTAGCGCTCTCCCTCGTAGATCACGAAAGCCACGTCGACGAAATCGCCGTCGATGTTGTAGCTTTTCTGATAGTCGACCTTCGCATCAAAGTAGCCCAAAGCTCGGTAGTATCCGAGCAAGGTCTCACGGTCTTCATCTAATTTGAGATCCGAACAGATGTTGCCGATGTATTTCGTCAAACCGCTTCGGGCATCTCGACTCTTGATGCGAGCCTTAAGCAGATCGCTTCCGAATTCGCTATTTCCAAAGAATGCGATCGAGTTAATGCGTTCAACCGGGCCTTCGTTAATCAAAAAGTGAACGTCCCGCTCGCCAGGCTTAAGCCCTTTGACGACCTGGATGTCGACCTGGTTCATCCCCTTGTCCTTATAGAGCTCGACCAGCCGACCTCGCGCGGAATTGACCGAGATCGGGTCGAGCGCATCGCCTTTGCTGAGCATCGCATGCTTTTTCAAAGGCCCTTCGTTCATTCGTTCGTTCCCAAGGAATTCCACAGAGCGAATAATCGGCCGTTCGGAGATGATCAACCGCAATCTTACCCCCTCAGGCGTCTCATCGATGTAGGAATCAATCTTGCGAAATAGGTTCGTTCGATACAAGGCTCCCATGTCGCGGTTGAAAGTCTCTTTATCGAAAGGCCGGTCTTCACGCGATTGCATTTGGGCTAAAACATAGCTCTCCGAGACGGTTTGGTTTCCCTCGATGCTGACCTCAACGATCCTCTTTCCGTTGTGCACCTCCCGGTCGGCGATCCCGCCGGCCTCGTAGAGTCGCTCGCGAAACGTCGGTTCGCTAAAAGCAGGCATGCCACCGCCCGCCCCTCCGCCAGGCGCTTGGCCGTAGACGCCTCCAAGCGTGCTGGCCCAAAGTCCGCAGGCCAGCCCTAAGGCCAACACCAGGCGATTGCTCTGTTGCTTGTGCAAGCTATCGAGGATCATTTCTGTTGGTTTACCCGCCGATGCGAGGGTTTTCATTCAGGAAAAAATCGCGTTTTTTCGGATTTGCTACCTTGGCCCGATACGGCCCAGAGTCCGCAGCAGACCTCGGCACGCCTAAGTCGATACCGAACGTCGATACCGGGTAGATATCAGATCGATCAAGCCGACAGCAAGGTCGAAACGGCCCAACTCCCCAGGTTGGCTTGACAATATCCAACCGATTCGATAATTTTCCGTATGTTGCAAAAGAACCTTTTCGGTCAATCCGGTGTCCTATCATTTGGGTTGCTAAACTCGGTTCTAGCACAGGATCCAAAGGGGGATTAGCTCAGTTGGGAGAGCGCTTGCATGGCATGCAAGAGGTCATCGGTTCAACTCCGTTATCCTCCACTCAACCGCATCAGGCCTTCCTGATGCGGTTTTTTTCTAGCCGAATCGTTGTTTTCGATACCTGGTGACGTTCGCCAGTGCGGGCAAATTCCTGATTTCAATCGTGGAACTTTTTCCACGAAATGAATGAGAGGCATCCGCCATGGCACGCAAGGCAAATTCCATCCCCAGCTATCTCCGCCACAGCAGCGGTCAGGCACGCGTTGGCGTCGACGGCCGGCAGTCCCGCAGCAACTCACACAACATGCACTGTTACGCATCCAAATCCCTGTGTCAGGCCTACCTGATTCGGTTTTTTCCTGCCGAATCGCGGTTTT
>JBJTAQ010001082.1:0-5707 GCA_046090945.1 Pirellula sp. | reverse complement strand
TCAAGTCTGGATGGCGATGCCATGGACCTATGCCGACTACCAGCGAAGCGATGTGATCGAGTTTTTGACTTATGCGCGCAAGCGATTCACGCAATCGATCGGTCAATCGCATGTCGAGCGCACGGACACAGGAGCGGATCGATGATCACAAGCCAGCAAGTGCTCGTTGGAGCAATCGCAGGTGTCGTTCTGGTTGCTTTCCTGGTTTCGCTGTGGGTGGTTGGATGGGTCAAGCGGCATGCGTCGGGTCTGGGCCTGATCGATCTTCCCAACGAGCGCAAGGTGCACACGACGCCGATCCCGCGCGGAGGTGGACTCGGGATTTGGCTCGGCGTGCTTGCCGTCTTTGTGATCGGAACGATTGCGGTGATGCTGGCCAGATTGGCACCGGGGCTTTTTGCCGATCACCTGCCTTTGAGCGTCCAAGCGGTGGCGCCTGGACTGTGGTCCAAGCTCGGATCGATTTGGTTGTTGCTCTTCGGAGGTTCGGTGGTAGCGATTTTAGGATTGATGGACGATCGCTATGGGCTCGATTGGCGATTGAGGATTGCGGTGGAGTTCGCGGTGGCAGCGGCGGTTGTGTATGGGCTGAAGCTGCAATTGACGGCGTACATCGATCTGCCTTGGTTGACGCCGATCCTGAGCATGATCTGGATTGTGATGCTGATCAATTCGTTCAACATGCTCGACAACATGGACGCGCTGAGTGCGGGGGTTGCTGCGATCGTATCGGCGATGTTAGGGCTCATGCTCTTGACGACCCCGGAATCGGGCCAAGGTCAGCCGCAGTTGTTTGTGGCCGTCATGGTCCTGGCACTGCTCGGCGGATTGCTGGGATTTCTCAAGTACAATTGGCCACCGGCGACGATTTTCATGGGGGATTCGGGTAGTTACTTTGTCGGTTACTGGATTGCAGTGACGACTTTGTTATCTACCTATTCGGGTGCTTCGGGGCAAACGCCCCATGCGGTGCTCGCTCCGCTGTGTTTGTTAGCGATACCGATATATGATACGCTCAGCGTAATCGCGATCCGGTTGCGGGAGGGTCGAAGCCCGTTTCAAGCCGACAAGAAGCACTTTTCCCATCGGCTCGTCGAGCTTGGGATGACCAAGAAGCAAGCCGTCGGGACGATCTATGTAGCCACACTGACCTGCTCGTTGGGGGCGCTGCTTTTGCCTCGAACGGACTGGGTTGGGGCCGGTATTGTGCTGCTGATCGTCCTTGCGATGCTGGCCTTGATCGGCCTGCTCGAAAATTTAACGAGCAAAAAGTCCTAGTCGATTCACTCCTTAGTAAAGCCTTTGCCCATACTTTCCATCCTTTGGTAGATAGATCTCCGATGTCCTCTTCTTCATCGCCATCCTTGCCATCCGATTCTGTCAATGTCGATCAGTACGCTGCAGGCACGATTCAACAAGAGTCGATCGAGCCGCGATCCTCATGGAGTTATCTGACCGAATCGGTAGCTTGGTGCTGCCTCGCGTTGCTGTTTGTCGTGTCGCTCTGGAAGCCATCGGATACGGCGGTGGTCATCGGACTCGGGGATTCGATCTGGCACATTGGGCTTTCGCTTGTAGGGTTCTTTTTTGCTGCCCTGTATGCAAGTTCTGTCGGTCGCTTTGGATCCACGCAACGGTTGTCATTGATCTGGTTGCTGATTGCTTTGGTGGTGCTATGGCATGCGATGGCGACCGGGTACTCGATGGGCAAGACAAACCTCAAGAATTCGATCTACGGTTTTTGGCAATCGACAGCGATGTGGTTGGTGCTACCAACGCTGGCCTTTTTGATACGCACCCCGCAGGCTGCAGCCAGAGTCTTGAAGCTCTGGTGGGTCTTGGCCGTTTTTGTTTTGGTCTGGGGCTTTTGGGAATATGCGGTTTTGCAACCGAGCCAGCGAGCTGAATTGGCCAAAGATCGCGTCGCTTTTCTGCAGAGAAACAAGATCGATCCAGACTCCTCGGCAGCCGTTTTGATCGCCAATCGGGTCGAGAGCACCGAGGTCTTGAGCGTCTTTGCGCTGGCCAATTCGTATGCCGGATTCCTGGTGGCGCTTTGGCCGATCTTGCTCGGATGGTTGCTTCAGTCGTTTCGAAAATATAGCCAGGCCGGTGAGCTCGGTGATGAATTGGCCAAGCGGACAATCCGGCGGGATTTGATCTTTGTTCCATTGGCGCTGGTACTGGCTGTGGGCCTTGCGCTGCTGCTGACCAAGAGCCGTACGGCTTGGGTTGCTGCCGGGGTCTCGACCATGCTAGCTCTGCTGCTGGACCCTGTGTTGCGGGCAAGTCTCGGGCGATGGATCAAGAGCAATCCGATGCTGATCGTTGGGGCATTGGTGGTTTTGCTGGCGATCTTTGGAGGGGTCTACGCGTTGGATCCGCTGATCTTCCAGGAGGCGGGCAAGTCGCTGGCTTATCGGATGGACTATTGGAAAGGGGCTTTGGAGTTGATCGCTCAGCAACCGATCTATGGCTTTGGTTCCTTGAACTTTCAACCGACCTACCTGCAAATCAAAAAAATCACGGCATCGGAGACGCCGGCCGATCCACATAACTTTCTGTTGGAGTTGGCTCACAGCGGCGGGTGGGTGCTGCTGGGCCTTACAGCCCTGCTGCTCTTGGCAATGATTTTCTGTGGTTTACGTCCCCGGTTAAGCCCGTCGGAGTCGATGCGCGATTCCTTGGCGCGTTTCTCGAGCGACGGTGGTAAGGAGACCTCGGCATTAGCGGTTCGAGCGATCGTGATCTTGGCTGCTGTGTCAGTTTTCGCTTATGAGTTCTTCACCGCAGGAGATCAAGAGCTCATCGGCACTGGACTAGGGATTGCAGGTGCGGGAGCATTTGCTTATTGGTTGACCCGAGAGCACGCGAACGCTTCGGTGCAAGAGTTTGTTCGGAACCATCCCGTGCTTTTTTTGGTCTCTTTTTTAGGTGTGATGGTTCACTTTTTGGCCTCCGGAGGCTGGATGTTTCCCGGAACCATGATTGCGCCGATCGTTGCGATGGGCTTATGGTTAACAGCAAGCAGGTGGATCGATCCGTTGCCATCGGCAAGCAAAACCACTTGGTTGTTTCGATTGCAAGGACCGTTGGTCGCCGCGTTGCTCTTGGGACTCTGGGGCTGGTCGATGGCTTGGCCCTATTACCAAGTCCAACGGATCACCCATCGTTTTGCGCGCGATTCGCAGGGGCGCCTAAAAATAGACGGCGAGATCGCCGACAAGAAGTTCCCGCCGAGCGATGAGTATGCCGCCTGGATCGTGTCTGTTCCGAACGATCCAGAGTTGGTCCGATGGGGTATGGACTTAAGTGCCACAGTTCTCGATTCAGCCTTGCCGACGACCGAGAAGATCAGTTGGTTGCATCAATTCCAAGAGGCCTGCAAGCTGTTGATCGAGCGCGATCCGAAGCACTCGGTGGCCTATGCTGAAGCGGCCAGTCAATCGCTTCGAGCCTCGATCGGACAGATGCTCGACCCGTCGTTGAACGACGAGTTGGCCTTCCGCCGTCAGGGTGGCGGTGGTGGCTTGCGGGCAGCCGGAAGTGGCGGCGGTGGTGGTGGCCGTCCTCGAGGCGGTGCTGGTGGGGGAGGCGGAGCTGGTGGGGGAGGCGGTGCTGGTGGGGGAGGCCCTGGGGCCAGGACCATCGCGACGCTCCTGCTTCAGGATTCGCTCCGGTACTACCAGGAGGCCACGAAGTTGGCGCCGGCCAACGCCGAATTGCACCTGCAGACGGCCGTCGTTGCGGCCATGCAAGGGAACTGGAAAGTCTGCGAATCGATGCTCGATCTGGCCGAAGAGATCGACCAACAAACGCCCCACCGGGACCGAAAAATCCAAGCCGCCAAGATCTGGATCCCGCGAGAAATGGTTCAAGTACTTGAAAGTCGGGCAAGGGCAGGCAAGAAAATACCCGAGGAGGGGAGTCCGGAGTGGGATGCGCTCAAGGGTCTTTTGGACAAGAGCGACTCGGTGCCTGGTGAACCAGTTCGCCAGAGCTTGCGTAGCTTTCTAGGGAAATCCTAGGTCTTTCGTTCCTTTTCCAATCCTTCATTCGCTCATCAATCTCCACAGGCATCATGCGCAGTTTGCTCCTTCTTTGTTTGTGCGTCGGTCTAGGGTTTGGTCTGGCGAAAATCGAGCATGAGCGTCGATTCTCGGGCGTGAAGAACTTGATGGGTAGTGAGAAGGTTGTCTCAACGCAGTCCGACAGCGATGCGATCCGGTCGACCGTCGAGCGACTGGCCTCCCAAAAGGTGGGCAAGATCAGCGTCGTGAACGGGTCTGAACTGGATTTCGGGATGATGATGAAGGGGACCAAGCGGTCGCATAAATTCATTTTTAAGAACGTCGGACAAGCCGATGCAAAGATTTGGTTCAAAGCCAGTACTTGCAAGTGCACCGTGGGTAAGTTCACCGAAGCGACCCTCAAACCCGACGAGCAGACCGAGGTCGAGCTCGAGTGGAAGGCAGAAAACATCCTCGATGAATTCTCTCAAACCGCTACCATCGGTAGCAATTGCCCTAGTCAGGAAGAGATCAAGCTCGTGATTCGGGGGCGAATCGGCCAAGCTTACACGTTTGATCCTCCATCACAGAACCTTGGCGACCTGCTCTCGATGGACGATAACGAGGTCAAGTTCCGGATCTATTCGTTCCAGGAACCGCCGATCAATATTGGTGGAGGACAGGTCAAAGACTCCATCTTGTCCAAGAGAGTTCGATTCGAGGCTGGAGAAGAGGTGGTTCTCAAGCCTGGAGAGATGCCCGATATGGCCGACGCACGACGCTATGTCGATTGCAAAGTCAGTTTGCTACCTGGGTTGCCAGCCGGTCCGGTGAACCTGGAACTTCAGATCGCACGACGAAACGAATCAGAGGGCGAGCAGGAAGAGTTCCTCTTCTACAACATCCGAGCACGGATTGTTACCCCAGTTCGAGTGATCGCTGGCGACGACTACAACGAAGCTAGGAACATTTTGACCGTTGGCACAGCCAAGTCTTCACAAGGCTTGAAGAAGAGCTTCATGCTCGCGATCCGGACTGAAGACTTCCAAGGGGATCCGAATGTGAGGATTGGGAAGGTTGTTCCGGGACAGCTCAAGGCGACGATTGGAACTCCGAAGATCTCTGCGGCTCAGCGCATCTATCCGATCCTATTGGAGGTGCCTGCAGGAACCGACCCAGTCGAATTCGATGGCACCTTTAGCAAGGATTTCGGAAAAATCATTATCGAAACAGATATGGAAAGCTCGCCGACTATTCCGATGTACCTGAAATTCCGAGTGACCGAAGATTAAACATACTTGCATCGGTATCCAAAGGTATTGGGCGTCATGAAGCGCAAGATCCGCAAAGTCGGCGGCGGCAAACTGATTCTGTTTTCTTTAACTCTCAGCATTTTTGGTGGTGCTCTTTTTGCCCAACCCCCGCGACTGAGACTTGGACAGCGCCCAATACGCCCAACCGGTACAACTCCAATCACTGCGAATCCAACGCAGGATGTTCCGATCAAGACCTCCAAACCTGCAGACCCTCCAGCAACGAGTCTTCAGGTCAACAGTGTCCAAGCCCCCTCGGAACGTCCCCTTGGGGTAGCGACGGAAGAAGAGAAGAATCAGAAGATCGCCGCCGATTGGCAAAACCCTTGGTTGGTTTTCTACATTACGGGAAATCAGTATGGATATCTCGAACCCTGCGGTTGC
>JBJTAQ010001081.1:0-2183 GCA_046090945.1 Pirellula sp. | reverse complement strand
CTGCTGCTGGCCGCCCGAAAGCTGGCTGATCTGACGGTCCTTGAGCTCAGCGATTCCAACCCGTTCGAGGGCTTCCAAGGCTTTGAGCCGATGGGACTTGCGCGTTGTGCGAAACCACCCGATCTCTCGATATAGCCCCATCAACACGACATCCAAGACCGTCGAAGGGAAGTCCCAGTCAACGCTCTCGCGTTGGGGGACATAAGCGATCCGATGCCGCTGTGCTGCGATCTGCTGGCCGAGCACCTTGACCGTACCGCTGACTCTAGGCACCAACTCCAACATCGCCTTGATCAGGGTGCTCTTTCCAGCGCCGTTCGGTCCGACGATGCCACCCAAGACGCCTTGAGCTACCGATAAATTGATCTCCCATAGCACCGGCTTGCGCTCATAAGCCACCGTAAGGTCCGAGATTTCAATTGCCGGTTCCGTATTCATATCCAACTATTTTACGTTAGGATTTAGATTCTCGTAGATCTCTTTCGGAATACCTTTACCCTAGGAATAGCAACTTAGCAGGGAATAATCTCTTGGCGAAATTGTACTTTTATTACTCGACGATGAATGCCGGCAAGTCCACGATCTTGCTCCAGTCGAGCTACAACTACCGCGAGCGAGGGATGCGGACACTGGTTTTCGGCCCAGAGATCGACGATCGATTCGGAAAAGGGCGGGTCAGTTCCCGAATTGGGCTTTCAGCCGATGCCATCGCATTCAAAGCTACCGACAATCTCTACCGAATCGCAGAAAAAGAGCATGCAACTTCCAGTGTGCACTGCGTTCTCGTCGACGAGGCACAGTTTCTGACCAAGGCCCAAGTTCGTCAGTTGGGAGACATCGCCGATCGGCTTTCGATCCCTGTTCTGGCTTATGGACTGAGAACCGACTTCCAAGGCAACTTGTTCGAAGGGAGTCAGTACTTACTGGCTTGGGCCGACAGTCTGCAGGAAATCAAAACGATTTGCCACTGCGGGCGAAAAGCGACGATGGTGTTGCGAATCGACTCCCAAGGTCGCCCGGTAAGAGACGGCGAACAGATTCAAATCGGCGGCAACGATCGCTACGTGACAGTCTGCCGCCAGCATTTCTACGAAGGACTTATTGAACGCTCTTCCGAACAACTCCCATTTGATGATCTTGGAAGCTGATTCCTATTGATCCAACCCTACGGTTCTAATCAAACCATCGATCTGAATATGAACAATCCAGCTCGCTTCTTATTGATCCTCGCAGCACTCTCCGGCTGCATCTCGGTCGCCGTCGGCGCGATGCTCGCCCATAGCTTGCCAAAGCGTTTGGAATCCCAAGGCTTCACCCAGGAGCAGATCGAGAAAAAACTCCATCAGTGCGAACTGGCTACTCGCTACCAAATGTCCCATGCAATAGCCATCTTGGTGCTGGCCGCAACGGGCTATGTTTCGCGATCCAAACTAGCTGCAGCCGCTGCGGTGATGATGCTCCTGGGAACTATCGGATTTTCTGGGGGACTCTATAGCATGGTCTTTGCCGACGAGATGATCCATTGGAGCATTGTTCCTATCGGTGGCTCCCTGTTTATCTTCGGCTGGCTGTCCCTAGCCGCTTCCGCGTTCTTCCATAACCCTGTGCACCCTGTACACCCTCTATCGACCACTGGATCATGAACGAACCAACCCAGCGGCCCTCGCGCCGCGATGCGATGTTGAATTCGGTCAAACTGACCAGTGCTGGGATCACCGCCGGCCTCGTCGCTTGCCATAGTTCCAACGGAGCCTGGACCGCACGCAAACTTCGCGTCGGTCAGATCGGGACCATGCATGGACATGCAACGAAACTATCAGTTTACCGCAAATCCTCGGACTACGAAGTCGTCGGGATCGCCGAACCGGATAGCCAATCGAAAGCTTCCGCCCAGAAGCACCCTGCCTTTGTCGATCTGCAATGGCTCTCGATCGACCAATTGCTCAACATCCCGGATCTCGATGTCGTGTTGGTCGAGACCCAAGTCAAAGACTCTCTGGACATCGCTCTGCGGTGCGTCCAAGCTGGTAAGCACATCCATTTGGACAAACCTGCCGGGGAATCGCTCGAGCAGTTTGAACGTATTTTGCGAATCGCTCAGGACAAGCAACTGGTCGTGCAGATGGGGTACATGTATCGCTACAACCCAGCTTGGTTGATGCTCAAAGAGTTGCATTCAAAAG
>JBJTAQ010001080.1:0-1129 GCA_046090945.1 Pirellula sp. | reverse complement strand
AAACGACCTTCAAGCAATTCCTCGCCGCGAGACCATAGAAAGACTCGACGATCGCGTCGCACTAGCTGCGATCGGATACCATCCCATTTCCACTCGGCTAGATACTCGCCGACCGAATGGTTCTGATCATGCCCCTCAGGTAGCGGATGCGCCAAGCAGAACGGATAAGGCTTCGCGGGGGATCCCCCCTCATACTCCGGAGCAACTAGCTGCTTAAAAAAAGTCACGCTCGGCTCCCAGTCGCCCATGAGTCGGTGCGACAACTCTTCGGTCGGCACACCGCAGAACTGACTCAATGCCTTGGTCACCAACTTGGCACTGACTCCGACTCGCAGATTACCGGTGAGCATCTTGTTGAACACGAATCGCTCCAGCGGATCGAAGCGACTCCAAAGCTCCATCAAACCAGCGACCAGTGACTCATCGGAAGTGATCAGGCCAACCGAGTCAGCCGTTTTTTTTCGCGAACGATGGGTTTTCGCCAACAGAGGAATCACGCGATCCTGGATCGTTTCGCTCAAGGATTCGGTACAACTGGTATTGCTTCCCCTGGAAATCGCAGCGGCCGTTTCGGCCAAATCGCCGACCCATTGATAAGTTTCCTCGAAAAGCCAGTCTGGAATCCCCGCGCTCTGCGCGGCCGCCTTGCGCAGAATACGGGTCGGGAGCGAAGGCTTGAGCTTGTTGCCCAAAAGCAAGTAAAGCGCATAAGCCGCATCGGCAGTTGAAGCCTGTGCAAAGTAATCTCTCATCGACGTGAGCTTGTCGTTCGTGCTAGTCGTCTCGTCGAGCCTTTGATAGAGTATTGCGAATTTTCTCATGGAGACTCCGAGTCCTTTGACTCAGACTCCTGTAACTCAGACACCTGAGGTTCAGACTCCTCCCCTGTAAAATGAGTCTCAAGCACCTTCGATTGTAAACCTTGCTCGGACAAGTACCTTGCAACGACATCGGAAAAACCATGCGTCACCCATACCTGTTCCGGAGAGCAACTGGCGATTGCTCTGTGCAAATCAGGCCAATCGACATGGTCAGAAAGCACAAAGCCACGGTCCACGCTACGCCTGCGACGCGTTCCACGGATAGCCATCCATCCAGAAGCCATCGCAATCGAAGGGTCAGCGAAGCG
>JBJTAQ010001079.1:0-2720 GCA_046090945.1 Pirellula sp. | reverse complement strand
CTGGCCGAATTCCTCTCACACCGCTTCCTGACACACACCCACACCCGCCAATTGCAAGATATGGTAAATCAATAGTAAATCAGTAATGCTCTTTACAAGTAACTCGAAATGGATCTTTGAACCGTCCTGATAGGTGCTCGAGGCGATGTCTAGAAAGAAAAATGGCAAACCAAAAAAGAGTTGGAAGCGGCGATCGAAACCGGGGGACGCACCTGGACAGATCCTCGTCGACCCAACAGCAGCACCAACAATCATCAAGGTGATCGCTCTAGGAAGTGAATTCCTAGAAAAACAAATCCTCGATGTGCATGAACTCGATTCGATCACCGCAACGTACCAGCGTGTTTGGGTCGATGTCGTAGGACTTGGGAGCGAGCAGACCCTCAGAACCATCGCCAACATGTTTCATCTTCACCCATTGGTGATCGAAGATGTCGTAAATGTCTACCAACGAGCCAAAGTCGAAGAGTTCGATGATGGACTCTTCATCGTTGCTCGAATGGTCGATGGCGATGATCCAGCACTAACCGAACAGATTTCAATCTATCTCAAAGGCAACGTCTTGATCTCCTTTCAAGAACGCCCGGGAGATTGCTGGGAACCACTGCGACAGCGACTCAGGCAGCGACGCGGCAAGGTTGCCATCAACGACTTGGACTACCTCCTGTACAGCCTGCTAGATGCTGTTGTCGACAGCTATTTTCCAGTACTGGAAAAAGTGGTCGAGCAAGTCGATGACTTAGAGCAATCGATCACCGAACAGGTTAGCACCGAGCAGATGGCACGCATCCATGACCTTCGCGGTCAATTGCTCGCACTGCGCAGATCCATTCGCCCGCATCGCGAGATGATCAATGAACTCGTTCGCGATTCGATCCCACACATTCATCCCGAGACCCGCGTCCACCTGCGCGATTGCTATGACCATGTGATCCAAGTCGTCGATGCAGTGGACACTTATCGCGAAGTCACCTCGGATCTGCGGGATTTCTATCTTTCGAGCGTGAGCAACAGCATGAACGAGGTGATGAAACTCCTGACGATCATCTCGACGATTTTCATCCCGCTATCGTTTGTCGCTGGGGTCTACGGGATGAACTTCGACCCCGAAGTCTCACCCTGGAACATGCCAGAACTCAAGTGGCGCTTCGGCTACTTTTTCTCTCTGGCAATCATGGCTCTAATGGCAAGCGGACTATTGATTTACTTCCGTCGCCGACGATGGATTTAGAGTCGATTCCAGCCTTCGGATTCGGATTCGATTCCCAGCAGCTTGGGCCGTCGCATCAAATTTATACTGCTCAATAGCACCAGCTACATCGCCGCTGGTTTCCAGGCAACGACCTAGCAAATAATGAGCATGCGCGTGCCAACGTTCGGTCCCCTTAATCGGCAACAATCGCTTCGAAAGCCAGTCTGCCGCAGTGTCGGGCTTCCCAAGATCGATATTTGCCATGGCTAAAAAGGCGATGATATCGTACTTGGACTGCCTCAAGTAATTCCCCATGAGCTTGAGCCGAAATTCAAAATTCTCCATCGGCTCGGTGGGGCGCTTGACGACACCGAACTCCTTCTGCAACCCACTGTCGTATTCCAATTCGCGGATCGTCTCCTCATCAATACGACACTCCATGTACTGTCGAAGTGCACCTGCCGCATCGAATGTGCTTTCGAGCTGACCTTTGAAATGCAATACTCTAGCGCGACTAATCGGAGTGTCGGTAACGTAACTTCCGAATCTCTCAAGGTATCCCATCGCGAAGGGGGACATGTCATCTAGCCGTTTGCGCACGGAAAGATTGTACAAATGAGACATCCAAGGCACATTCCACAAACGGATCGACAGCTTAGGATCGATGGCCGCGAGCCGGGCTTCAAATCGGTCTGCGTCCATACTCAGACGCTGCCGATTCTCTCCGGTCAGGGATCTCTCGACGACGTACATCGAACGCCCCACAGCAAAAGGCTCGACGTCTACTAGGGCGATCAAGTTTTCCAGATCCTTGGCTTCGACCGGGTATTCGAATCGCCCTGGAAGTTTGGCACGCCGCAGCACTGAAGCATCGTTTTTGGCTTGCGAAAGCGTCGCTATCCCATCTCCTTGGGATGCAGGTATTGGAAGCCCCCAGTTCGGCTCGAACAGATAGATCTGGTCTCCGATGGGCACCCCGATGCACCAAAGCCTCAGCGCTGAGTTCTCGGTCGCCCCAGTAATACTCGGCAAGGCTAAAACAATCGAATCAATACCCTGAGAAAAACACATCTGTGTAAAGACTCGCGCGCGTTGCCAAGCGTCTCCGCGGGCGAACATCAGAGTCTGCCAAGGCAGCTGCCGATAGATGGGGGCCTGATCGCTAGGCGGCATGTCGGGATTGGCCAAGAGATTCTCGGCCATCTTCGGATCACCCTCGATGGCTACGTTGCACACGGTCCAATCGAAAAGCTTCAAAGCTGTCTCGAGTTTGGACCACTCCTCGGCTGAAAGTTCGCTCCTGCGGGACTCCAGCCAAGGGGCAAAGAGCTTGTCTCGATAGGGCTTATCAACCACCCACCGCGATACTTGGTTGAGCATCTGACACTGCATCATGTATTCGCACTCAGGTTCTGCGAATTCGAGCTTGGTCATGCGTTGGGCGAAATCGATCGTGCGAAGCGTCGCAGGTATTGATTCCAGTAGAGCCGAAGGCTTCCAGTCCGGCGGTGCGGTCACACTCGCGGAC
>JBJTAQ010001078.1:0-6825 GCA_046090945.1 Pirellula sp. | reverse complement strand
AGTAGGTGCTCTTTGCCGGCATGCGTTCGTGACCCACCGAAACGCTCTGAATTTGGCCGACACTCGCCGGCATCACCATCGCCGCTAGCGAATAATCGTGTCCACCGATCAACCGTCCGCAAAGTCCATCGATCACCTCCTGGACTTGATGTACATAGGTCGGTTTGGGCATCTGGCCGAGCCCAAGTGCATCGTCGAGAACCAGTCGGTGCAGAACGGCCACGCCGAGCTCTCGCCAGTCTGAGGAGTGCTCGGGAGCAAGTTCCGCCATTCGGTCGATAGCCGATTCCTTGGCGCTGATACGTGTCCACTGCTTGGACTCCGCAGAGTAAAGAGCCAGGATGAGTTGCTCGTCGAGGCGATCGAGCTCGGCCCACACAGCCCCTGAGCTCTCGGGTCCTTTGCCTACAAGTTCGCAGTCGAAATACTTGCCTAGTCTCTCATGCAACTGCTCGGTCGAAAGTCTTGGAACCCCATGAATGAGCCGATGGGTTGGCAAAACAATCAGCCCTGGATCGTTCATGCTGACTAGAGTCGTCAGCACAAAGTTGGCTGGATGATCGTTCGAGAAGACGCCTGCGGCGGCTAATTCATCTCGGTAGTTGCAAGCGGTTTCGTAACGATGATGACCATCGGCGACAAACATTGGCAGATTTGCGATTCGCGAGGAGATCTCCTGAATCGTACTCAAATCACTGATCGGCCAAATCGTGTGTCGCACCCCAAGATGATCGACCGCTTCGGTGCCAAGCACCCCCATGATTTTCGATTCGAGCAACTCTTGGATTTGATTATCTTCGTCTGGATAAAGCCCAAAGATTTGCGAAAGGTTTGCACTACAGGCGCGCAGCATGTTCAGTCGGTCTTCTTTGGCTTGGGCATGCGTATGCTCGTGCGGATAGATTTTGCCTTGGCCAAAACGCTCAAGACGAACGTTGGCCATGAAACCACGTCGCAGGATAGACTGACCAAGCCATTCGAAGTGTTGATGGTAAACGTAGATGGCTGGATCGGGTTCCGGTTGCATAATCTTCTCACCTTGCCATCCTCGCAAGGTACGACCTGCCCGCTCGTAGATCGTTTGCGCAGAGTCGCCTGGCTCGCTCCTGGGATACTCCAAACGAACAAAGTTGTATGGAGAAAGTTGGTAGAGGCGGTCTTGCAACGCCGGATCGATCACATCGTAAGGGGGAGCGATGCACTCGGAGAGCGACCCGACCCGACCGAGGTTGTACCGCAGTCCGCGGAATGCTTGGATTTCAGGCATACGATTTCATCGATTGCATTGCTGCATCGCTGGTTGAGTTTAAGGCGTCTTGCGGCACATCCCTAAAGGGAACCGCCATTATCTTTGCCTCCAAATCTTGGACAAGCCGAAACCCGCCAAATCGAACTCGATGCTGCGAGAATCAACGCGTCGGTGGTTCGCATTCCTGGATCCAAGCCCCGAAATCTGGGTGGAGGACCAAAATGGAATACCGAGCGACAGTCGACCAATCGTCGGTGCTGAGCGAAGCATAATCCATCACACCGCGCAAATCGGTGTAACCATCCTTGTAGAATCTGATACTTCCATCCCTGTGCTTGGCGTACACCTTCACATAAGCACCATCGATCGGTTGCTTGTTTCCAACGCCTAGCACCTGGAGTCTGCCGAAGGGTACCGACAGCTTGACACTCAGGGAATTCGAATACAGCGGGATACTCCGGACAATTCCACCTGAAACGACTTCGAGGATCATATTCCGATTCTTGAGTTCCTCGGGAATTTTCCACTCAGTACGTTCCCAAGCCGGCTTGGACTCGACGTCCATCGAGGTTTTGACGTTCGGCTGGATCACTGCCAAGCGGCTTTGACTCTTGCTCAAGAATGGATTTCGGCTGAACATCAACTCGACATCGACAAAATAATAATGGACTTGAATCTGTTTCAAGTTGCGATGCTCGATCCACAACTGTCCGTCTTTCTGGACCAATTCGAGCCCCGGCAGTTTTGCGGATGCCTCCTCAATCGCCGACTCGCGCCCACCTTGCAACTCCCGCTGCGATTCGCTTTCGAAGGCATCTTGGCCGATGGATTCCTCTTGACCATCCAACGCTGCGAGACTTCCTTTTTGAATCGCTTCTCGTTCGCGGATCTGTTCACCCACGGTCTTGAACCACTCGCTCCAGCGTGGGACAGGATAGTTTTCGTACCTTTTTGCGATCGCCCCGGCGCGATCGAATTCGCCGGTCCGCATCGAAAAATAAGCGTCGAAATAGTCGTACTGCATCTGAGCTTCGGTGGTCTTGCTCTCGCCGACTAGACTCGCTCGATCGACTCGTTTGAAATTCGCAAGAGCTTCCTGGGTGCGGTTTTGAATAAGCTGATAGTACGACAGCGACAACCGCTGCCGAGGCAGAATCTTGGGTTGATGGGAAAGCAGATTCAATAGATCGCGATATTGGGAGGCTAAGCCGTCGTTGAGTATCTTCCACTCGCGACCCAATCGATGGCTTCGGGCAACAACGATCGGCCGGAAATCGAGGTGTTCGTAGCGCAGCCTCGATTCCAGATCCACATGCATCCACTGGGAATCCAAGTATGGACCTGCATGCTGCACAATCGATTCTTGCGATTCGAGGAATTCACGCAACCGAGCCTCATCGCGATGCCGCAATGAATAACCCCAAAGGGTCGGATGATAGATTCCGATGGTATCGAGTTTCCCCAAGACTTGCTTCCAGAAGGATTGGTCGTTCATTCGCCAAGCGATGAGTCCAAGGTCGATTTTTGCGACATTGGATTTGTCCAGACTCGCAAGAACCTGTTCGTTGGTGCCCCAAGCGGCGATGTACTCCCAAGAAGTGTCGTCGACATTCAGTGGAGCATCGAGCACCCGAACCGGCAGCGACGCTGCATGGGCTAGGTATCTGCCTTCGGTCGATGCTCTGGCTCCATAATGCTGAAACTCGCCGGCTGCTGGGAAGTAGAACACATGCGAGGTTTCCTGCGTTGAAAAAGGTCCTAACTGAAACTCGCGCACGGTCACATTCCGGCCGGCTTCCAGAGGGATCGAACCCTGGGGGACCTGCATGAGCACCTGAACTCGAATCAGATTCCCGGTTGGATTGGTCATCACGACCCGACTGCGATAGGGAGTTCCGATCACGAGCTCCTGACGGTTGACGGCTTTGGCGGTCGTGTCTGCGCTGGCCAAATACATGTTTTGGCTAATGAGAACCTTGGTATCGATCCCCTGAGCTTCCGCTCCATTCTCTTGAGGTATCGCTACGATCCCTTGGGAGTAGACCAAGCTCTTGCCTGGGCTGGTGTAGATCCAGCGTCCGTTTTCGATCGCCAAGTTTCCTGGCTTGGATTCCAAGGGCAGATCGACCATCGATAGTGCCAATAAGGCTTCGTTGCTGTTGCGTGCGGCCAAATGCAGATGCTCCGAAAGACGGTTCTCTTGCTTAGTGAGAACATCGATCCAAAAGGGACTCGGCGTCACGACGCTTGGATTCTGGTTGGCAAGCATCACTTGATCGAACTGCGACTCGGCCCACTTGCGGGTTGCTGCAAGGGGTTCATACATTTGCAGCTGCTTACCAGCCGCTCGTCCCAAAGAACGTCGCCCTCGATACAGAAAGTCCTCGGCTACTTGGCCTTTATTGTAGAATCTATCCGATTTCAAATCGGCACCCAACGTTGTTTCATCGGCGGGCATGTTGGCTTCCGCGTCCCGCTCTCCAGCTTGGACACCAAATCGCAATTCATCTACGACCGCTTTGTCCTTACCCCTCTCGCGGAGGCTTTCTTTGGCAAGTCCTTCCTCAGCTCGGTTGGCCTTGCGAGCCATGTTGGCGTTCTTGCCTTCCCCTAGCGCTCGTCCTCCGCCTCCACCAAATCCACCGCCCCCGAGCCCTCCCATCGCCCCTGCGCTCCCACCAGGTCCAGCTGCTCCCGGCACTCCCTGTTGGCCACCTGTAACGCCTCGTTGCAAACCAAGTGCGGCACCTGCGGCTTCTGCGGGCATGTCTCCACGGCCAGCTAGTTGTTCCATCTCCATCAATCGGGAACCATCGGCAAGGTTCGTTACCGTGAGGTCTTCTAGTTCCAGCGAGCTAGTTCTAAGGGCTTGTGTGAACCAATTCGACTGCGCATCGATAGGTATAGGCTGCGACTTAAGCGTATCATCCAGGAGTCGAATCAAGCCAGCTTGCTTTTCCGGAAATCGTTTGGCAAGCAGTACTCGTTCGAGGGTATTGAGTTGTTGGTAACGCCAAGGCACAAGATAACTGGCTAGATTTTGCTCCAAAATCCAATCGTCCACCAACTGCCGAGGGGACTTGTTCATCAGATGAGGAACGACCACACGTTGCATGAAGGCAGGATCGTGCTTGCTCAGGAATAGATGAAGTTCATGGCAAGCATACTGACTGTATTGGGATTCCTTGTCCGCATCGCTCAAGGAACTCCAAGTCTTGAGGAAGTCAAAACGTCGGAATCGATCCTGTCCCTGCAAGAGCGAATCCATCATCGGAATCAGCTCACTGATCGAGTTGTAAATGCGGATACGAGTCACGCCAACATCTCCAAGATCGGTCGCTTGTTCTGAACCAACGGTGAGGACCGATTCCTTTTGGATGAAGTGCTTCTCTAGATCGAAGGACTGTTGCAGTCGGCGATCGGCAAGTTTGCGGGGGCCAGTCCAGGGCAATGCGATTCGTGTTTGTGCCGTTGATCCTGGGGTGAGGGCTACGAGGACGATCTCCGTCAGGCCATCGAAGTCCTTGGTGTCGAGAACAATACGACCTTGTCCGTCAGCAGGGATATTGGCCAAAATCCTTGTGCCTTGAGCCAGGAAAGAGTAGTCGCGAGAACTCCCTGCGGCAGCCCGCAGACCCGCGGCATCTGCTGCGCTCGGGGGGGCTGCAGCCGCATTGGGTGCCGCACGCTTTTCTGCGATTGCATCCCCTGCCTGTGCCTGTTGGCTCTCGTTGCGTGTGGCGGCCAATTCCCAAGGATTGAGCAAGATCGTCGGATGAGCCAGCGTACTGCCTAGCATTCGTTCGGCCTGTTGTCGAGCCAAGACATATTGGTACTCTTCATCGAGTTTCATCGAATCGACGTAGAAACTAGGAACTCGATCGCGACGTAGTGTCGGTGCGAAATTTCGCTGAGTGCGACGAAGCCAGGAATCAGTTTCGCTGTGGGCATAGGGGCTGGCTACCACCAGCAATCGCGTCGCCTCGTCGGCACCTTGGAGCTGCACCTGTAGCTTGTCGTCTTTGAGCGCGACACGCTCGATAGCAAGAGCTTGGGTTGGCGTTTTCGCCAATGTGCGATACTTGCCAACGATCCAGTTGTCGCGTCGTTCACCGGCAGTGATTTGGATGTCGCAACGGGTCCCTAGATCGTGGTCCACAAGGTAATAGTCACCGGGCTCCAAGCCAGCGATTTCCAATCGCCCCGAAAGGACTTGCACCTTGTCGGTGTGGTCTTGAGTCGCAACGCTTGATCGTTGTTCAATCAGAGTGTAGCGCCGAACGGATCGCTCGATCGCATCGATTCCCACGGTCTGGTTCGGAAGCTGATCGGGCAGTACCGGTGCGACGATGCTGAGGGTTTCCCTTGCTGTTGCGTGGATCGCTTGCGGCCAATCAAGCCCTGTGCGATACAGTGTGTATTCCCGTCTAGGCAACTCCGCTCCACCCACCCAAAAACGCTCGATCCCCGCGAGTCTTCCCAGATCGATCTCCCCCTTGTCGTCGGTTGCCAAGCGTACCGAGCGTGTTTGATTCAAACCGAAGAGTTTGAATTCAAACTGCAGTGCAATCCTCGATATCGGCTCACCATTGCGCCCTCGCATTTCGAGCCGATATCCTTCGGAAGTGCGGTTCAAATACGAGTCGTGCACCCAAGTGCTACGCGTAAAGTCATTCACACTCGTTGTTTGGTTTGCGACAAGTATCTGACGAGTGTCGGTCCGCATCTGTTTGATCTTGGCCTGTAATCTCCATTCGATCTGCGAGAGCCGCGGAGGAACGTTGAATTCTTGCGTAAGCTCCTGGTTTTCATCGAGCTTGAGATCCTTGAAAACCTGAGTGTTCGAGATTCCGTCAAAATCGGTACTCGTCGCATGGAGTTCGATGTCGCTGAGATTCTCCAAGGGAATGGGTTGGTTGTGGGTCAAGAGTTGAGCACGAACCACCACTGCGGATCGATTGCCCGACAGGACCGATTGGGGATGGATCAGAAAGTCGGCTCGCAACTCGTACGCTTCGCCGAGATGATTGAAGGGTTCGAGCACAGCAAAGCTGTCGTTGACCAGCAGCATGTTCTTGATCTGAGTCGTTTGTTCGAACGGGATCAAAATCCAGCCGTCTGGGTCAGGCCGAAATTCCCGTTCACCGATCAGTACACTTGCCGTCGGAACATGCTCCCCTTCTGCGTTGAGGATTCGAACCAACTGCCCTGCGTCAGAGATTTCCAAGATCGAAGAGAGTTGACCTTTTTGGATCAATGCCCGACTGCGTTGTCCGGATGCTAGCACCTCAACGATCCAAACACCTTGGCCATCGAGTTCCGGCAATTCGATCGACTCGCGATGCCGGCGATCGTTCTTTTGTGCAAAGGTCAATTTGCGTTCGACGTTCGGGACCACACCGTCAAGATCCAGCGCCGTCGAGATGGCTGTTTGCTGTTTGCTCAGGATGTTTCGGGCATTGAGCTGGTAGATGCGTACGAATAGCTCTGGGGTGTTCTTTAAGTCGATCGCCAAACTCACGCGTTGGTCGGTCTTGAAGATCACTGGATTGTTCGGAGCAAATCGGACCTCGATA
>JBJTAQ010001077.1:0-5677 GCA_046090945.1 Pirellula sp. | reverse complement strand
TGGGGATATTGAAGAAGTTAGCAGGTAGATCGACCGTGGCATCGACTTGCCACTCGACCAATCGGACTTGTGCGTTGTAGTCTTGGTTGCGGAAGGGGTTTTTACGGTGTTTGGGGTGGAGGTAATTGGAGGTAACGGTGCCGATTCCTTTGCAGCGGGTTTTGCCGCTATTGGCGAAGATCAGGTCACCGGGTTGGATCGACTCGACGAAGGCCCCGATCGCTCGGGCCGAGCCTGCGGCACCTTCTTCGTGGTCATGGAGTTGGCTTTGGATTTCCTCGACCGAGAGTTTGGAGAGGTCCAAGTGGTTGAGCCAATTGATGGCGATGCAATGATTTTCAAAGCACTCGCGCCAGAAGGCGGCTTGTCGACCTGGTGCAATTTTCCAGTAGTTGGGCATGGTTGGGGTTAAGAGTAGTGAGGAAAGGGCGTTTCGTAAGTTTGGAGTCCTAATCGAGTTTTCGAGCACCGAGTTGCGTATCGATTGTTATAGAACCACTCGGATCAATTGTAGTCTTCACAATACCACTTGGACCGGCGTAACGGGGAATTGCACCGCATGCCTTGAGCAAGCCCGTCTCTGGTGTGTCGGTATCTTTGCGACGTGGCAATCTTCCAGCAATATATACAGAAACACCATAGTTTTTGATCGTTCGAAGAACGCGGGCATTCGGTAGTTGAGATCTATGATAGGGCGTAACAACCGCGACGGGGTCAATCACATTTTCAGTGTGTGCTTCCCACAGTCCTTTGGATATCCCAGTTTTTGATCCGTGATGAGCAACTTTCACCATCTTCGAGCATCTAATCAAGTCTCTATTTTGTTCCAGAAGATCGGTCCACCCTCCCGACTCGATATCCCCCCCAAGTACAATTTTGCATGCGTTGTATTGGAGGCTTAATCCCGTAGAACATTGATTGATAGACAACAGTCGAACCGATGGATCGAACTTTGAATCTTTAAAACAACGGCTGAGTCGCGTTTCGAATTTCGTGCCTTGGTTTCCGGACGGTCCGATGGCTTGGATCGCAACACCACCATAAACCTCAGGGGTGCGTACAGTTGTCCCGAGTACAAGCGGAATGACGTTCAGATTCTTCTTTTTAATTGCTTGGCCAAGATGTTGGTACAGAGAGAAAAGGAGCCCTTGCGAGGCCGACAATCGGCTTAAGCAAAGAGCTTCATCGCGTTCTATCAATTGCTGAAGACGATCAGGGGTCATCACTGCAGGTTGCAAATAATCCCGAATTGGAATTCTCTTAATCAATTGCAGTATGCCCGAGTAGTGATCCTCATGGGGATGCGTCAGGCAGACGAAGCTCAATCGCGATACCTTTTGGTCTAGAAGGTATTGCAAGGCAGGATTGGAGCGATCATCCGAAGAACTGGCAAAACAATCGACAACTCCCCATTCACCGTTTGGGAATCGAATCACAATCGATTCCCCCCAATCCCCTCCAAAAACAGTGACTTCGAGATTCATTTTTCCCAAAGACGTTTAATTTCTTGGCCCTTTCGGTGTATTTCCCGTTGCTGGCTCTCGGTAAGGCCAGTGGGGATTGCACGAGACAAGCGATGGCTTAACACTTTATTATTTTCCAAGATCTCATAAAGAACTGTATCGCCACGGCGTGGGCATTGATCCTTCACGATGGTTTTGGGAAGCACGAGTTGCTGATAGTCTCCGTTCTTATCGACGATGGTGACAAGCAGTCGGTTGCTTGTCGTCGCATCGACAGTTCCCGTCGAAGAGAACACGACTTTGGGAGCGTTTTCTCGCTCGATTCGCCTGTTTTTCCAGCGAGCAAAATTGAATTCTTTTGATTGAAGTACATCGTAGATTTCTTCGATGAGGTCACGAGGTTCATCGCCACGGGTCAATTTATCGTACGATCCCGAGTAGCTGTCCTTGGAGCATATTGAGAAGTCTACTAACGACTCTTGAATGTCCCAGAAGTGAGGGGCAAGCGGCTCAATGCTAAATCCAACATCGAGAAGTTTGGTCATCGGGGTGCCTCGGACTTTCCGACCAAGCAGGTGCTAATGTTGACCGAACTCATTTTCGTCTCGATCGCGCTTGCTTTCAGGAGCGCTCTGTCACAGGCATCTCGAAGCTTTTGTACATCGAGTTGATCCATCACGATACTCAGCGAATGTTGCTGATCGGCATTCTCATAATCCAATCTCAGGACGTGGGAGACGACCATTCCGACGATATCGGGCTGAGTCGATTGCTCGTCGGAGAAAACGGGACGAGCATCGGTGATCAGACGTGCATTTCGAAGCAATGATGCGAAATCATAGGCAAGTTTAGAAGCCTTGGCAGTAACGGTGAAAAACGGCGAATCCAAAAGCCTCAAAAAATCGCGTTTGACCATTCGTAACCAGGATACTTGCAATTCCACGTCATTCAAACGAGGATCTCGTCGAATAGCTTCGGATAGACCAACTACAAGGGACATTGCGTCAATATCGCGTCGCAACATCAGTCCACGCAGTCCCAAGATTTGACGTATCAGGGCATCGATTTGGTCCTCGTTGAGTCTTTCCCCGGCAATCCGGTGAACGGTTTTGAAGGCATCGGTTGGAGACAACGCGATCTGTTTGGACTGGACGAGTTCATCGACGACCGAGGTCAATTCTGGTGCGTTTGCCAATAGGCGCAGATCGTGAATTTGCCGATCGTTGAGTTCGATCCTTAGGGACACTGGCACGACCTATTTTTTGGGAACGGAAGACGAAATCGGGAACTTTGATGGGTTCTCTAGGAACTCGGACTACGAAATTATGGCCGCGCAGCGAAAAAAATCTATAGGAGAACAATTATTGCGAAAGCTAGGAATTTGGTTTTTGGGGGATTCTCATGTCAAAGACCGTAGGGTGCTGGCACGGTACGGAGACCAATACGAGCTCAATTCCCTATCGACTGATTTTTTGTCGATATCCCAGCGTTCGATCGAACGGGGGCAGCCAAGAGGTAGCAAAAGACCTCCTATGGAAATCAACCGACTCAACATTGTCCAACTGGCCCCTTTTTGGCACCCGCTGCGACCCCTCAAGGTTGCTACTTGGGGGTGTCCACCTTTTTGTTCGGTAAACCTTCCTTTTGTTTGGCTACATTCCCAGGCGGATTCGATTTATCCGTAGGCTTCTCAGTAAAGTACTTCCATGTTGCGCCGCCAGCGCTTTTCCCAATCTCCTCTAGGTAGGCCTTGCATAAAAAAGCTAAAACTGCGGCGAATAAAGATGGTAGAATATATCGCCATGTGATAAACCGCTTAAAACCGGTATTGGATCCTTTGACTAAAGCGGTTATCCAGCGATATCTGGAATTCGAAAGATCAACCAGGAAGTTATTAAGCTGAAATGCATCAATGCGGTGATCAAATACACCGTCACAGTCTAATCGATTATTAGCGAGGAATTCGCGACAATCCATAACTCCAAAGCATGCGGCGACAACAACAAGATAAGCAGGCGGGCTGGTGGTATGTGCAACGGACTTGAAATAATTTATATTGATTTGGGTGGATTCATTTCTAGTTCGTAGAAACAACTCATAAAAAACAATTACACTTGCAGAGCTTGGATCGACCGGTATTCGTATTGATGGAGTACGAAAGAACGGTACATTCTTTACCACATCTTTTTGGTATGCAACACTGTCAATCCAAGACTGCAATCTTGCATCCTCGCCACTAATACTTTCAACTCTTGCAAAGTGCTGCTTGAGCTCTTCAGTAAATCCATCCGGCGCTCCAACGACAAGAAGGCTAAGTGTTTTCATTTGGGATGGCCCCCTGATCATACGCGCGTGGCACCACAAACCTCTGGGACTTACTCCACAGTTTCCTGAGAAGAAAATACCTCATTTCCTCGATATGATTATCGCTAGATTTACCATAGCCGGTGTTTTTTTCACTTTTAAAACGTGCTACCCAGGTCTTATTAAATTCCAATAGTAAATCAAACTCCGGCGTTTTGGCTTTCGGCATAAAATATTCGGGGAAGCCATTTTTCTGAATATATAATTTCAATCGATCTCCGAGCGACAAATGGATGGACACTGGATTCACTTTGGAAGGCAGCATCGCAAAATTATCGCATGTCACAGAGAGTACATTCTCAAGGTTTTCGAGAAGTTCCTCCTTGACAGACGGTGTTAAATTAATGTAAGCATCCATGATTTCACCAAAACCGATTAGCACTTGCTTCCTCCAGTCCAAATGATCCTCGGATTCAAGATAGTAGAGAAAGCAGAATCGTTGAAAGAACTGTTCGACTACGTGCAAATCCGGGAACTGACTGTCAATGGCGGCTTCCTCAATACAACCTGCAGAGATGTCTTTCAGAACCCATCGTCGCATCGCTGCGCTCGAAACATCCCCCTCGTGTAAAGACAATATGCGTCTGAAACAGAGCCAAGCACCGAGATCGGACAGGATTTCAACCAGAGACTCACGAAAGTTCTGTATCCATCTACTAAATGAATTAAAAAAGGTGTCGGAACCGCCAAATGTTGCGAGCGATCTTCTAAGGACACCGTCCATGTACTCGTCAATTTTGTAATCGACCTCCGATACAGGGTATTCAAGAATCATCGTGTATTCGTAAGAATTGAGGCGGGCTAGAACACCATCGATTTTATCAAGAAAGAATAGTGGGCTTGCCTTCTTTTTCAATTCCTCGAAACCGCTTTGTCTTGGAAATAATCTATTGCGTTGCCATGTTTTTAAATCAGCACGGATGTTATCAAATGCTTTGCTAGCTTGTGTTTTATCTTCGCCATTTTTTCCTTTTGGATCTTGTGCTTCGTCAGTTCGTGAGAGGAGCGATTCTTCGAGTAGGATCGCCTCCGAAAAAATTGTTTTTAGATGCTGGTGCATAATTAGGAATGATTTTTTGGACATGCGTTCTATTTGCTGGTCGGTTCCACTAAGTCTCTCTAGCGCCTTCGCGGTTACGATGTCCAAAATCCAATCATTCATCTCCACCCGAAGATTCTCGCTGTACCGAAGTTGTAACCAGTCCGAAAGTTCCGCTGACTCGTGAAGAAAATAGAATAAAGCACGTTCAGGTTTGAATAGTACAGCGCCTGATATCGACATCAATACCAATGGGGTATTCCAATCGTTGATCTCACCATGTTCCGAAATCGGTCGAACGTAGTCAAAAGCATCTGTGTTGTTTGGATAAGCCTGCTCCACTTCGATCCTAGCAAAATCAAATAGCTCCCGACAATCGACGCCGCCAAAGCTACCTGCACGTACCATAGTTCCGAATTGCGGAGCAATGCAATGGTCTTGATCGGTCCCCTCTTGAGTTGCTGTCCGTGGCGATGAAACGAATCGCTCCCAAGTAAGCCAACTGACCACGGAGTAGGCGTTGATCAGTCGATTGGTTGCAAAATCTAATGAGTTCACGAAAGAAGATTCCAGAGTTTCCAGTCGATGCTCAATTCGATTGCGTAAGCTTGTCGAAAAGTGATGCAGAAACGTTTCAAATTCCTCTTGAAGCAACAGTCTCTTCTGAGGTTGATCCACGATTCCGCTCCAGGCTGGATGTGACAAGCATCGTCTTAATTGAAGCAGGAAAGGGAGAAGGTCTCTTACTGCATTCGCATTTTCATTTTTCGAAAATGCAGCCTTCAGTATGTCGATGTGCTTGCGAATTTCA
>JBJTAQ010001076.1:0-3400 GCA_046090945.1 Pirellula sp. | reverse complement strand
GGCCGTCAGCTAAGTTGGAATAGGAAACGAAAAGGGTCGTTCGGTGCTTGTGGCACTGAACGGCCCTTTTCGTTTGACTATGGCAATGCGAAGCGATGTAGAAAAGCCATAGACTTGCCTTTAGTTTTGAATGCGGTGCCAAACCTTCGTGCGATGGTGATCGGGATTGCTCGATCGGAGGAAGAGGCGTTGACCGCACCACTTCAAAAATTGCTTATGGGCTTCCCTGAGCAAAATCATGAACCACGAAAAGCACGAAAAGCACGAACGGAAGGACGAGACCCGATTTGTCCGTGTCTTTCCCCGACCAAGTTGTAAAACAATGGTAGGGGCATTCCGAGCCCATCAGCAAAAATCATAAAACGAAAAAACCCAGCGTTTTGCTGGGTTGTGATGGGGGAAGCGTCCCCCCGATGGCTTACCTAGTGACCCCGACGGGAGTCGAACCCGTGTTACCGCCGTGAAAGGGCGATGTCCTAGGCCTCTAGACGACGGGGCCAGTGTTTTTGAACCTTGGGACGGCCAGACATAGGCTCGCCAAAGGACGCGAAAGTGTAAGCCAAACAGGGATTCTGTCAAGGCAAAATCGCTTCATTTGCATTCGGTTATCCCGGAAGATAGCCTCGCGTATTCCCATGAATTTTCCGGAAATACCACCTGTTTCGACAATAATTCTATTCAATAGTTAGCGATATTCCGATATATTGAAGTGTCCTGTGGTTCGTTCCCGCTCGCGAATGAAAACATTAATCCATGTCCCAGACAACCAAAGCCAAACTCACAAGCCTCGAATCGCTCGGGCAAGCTGCCGAGTGCCTTAAGGTGCTCGCTCACCCGCACCGCTTGCGCATGATCCAAATGCTCCTAGCCCAGCAGTACACGGTCACCGAACTGGCCCAAGCTTGCGAAATACCTACTCCGATGGCCTCCGAACACCTCCGACTCATGCAACGCTGCGGATTCCTATCGAGCCAACGCGATGGCCGAAAAGTATTTTACCAAATCATCGAACCCCACCTGAAAAACATCCTCCAATGCATCGAAGATCGCTTCGGCGCAAAACCTAGCAAATAACAACCCTCCAAACACCCAGGGCTTACCAACGAACCAGCTCACGAACCAGTCGAGAACCAAAATGTCTACCCAAACGATCTCCCCGAAAGAACTCTACCAATTGATCACCCAAGGCAACGCGATCAATCTAATCGATGTTCGCTCCCCAGCCGAGTACCAAGAAATCCACGTCGACATCGCCAAAAATATTCCTCTGGATCGACTCAATAACTCCGACCTAGGACTAGACTCCCACTCCAAGCAGCCGCTGTACGTGATCTGCCGATCCGGTGCCCGCGGTAGCCAAGCTTGCCAATCCCTACTGCGATCCGGTCTATCCAACGTGGTGAACGTCGAAGGAGGAACAATGGCATGGGCAAACGCCGGACTTCCAGTTACCCGTGGCAAGAAAACCGTCTCATTGATTCGTCAGGTCCAGATGACCGTCGGATCTCTGGTACTCGTTACCTCGACGCTTGCACTGATTCATGATCCTCGATGGGCTCTCCTATCGGCCTTGATGGGTGCGGGGCTTATTTATGCAGGTGTCTTCGACAGTTGCGTGTTGTCTATGTGCCTTGCCAAAATGCCTTGGAACCAGCCAACTAAATCTTAACCTACTCGCTACTGGACACACTTTACGATGAATACCCGATTTGCGGGGATTATCGCGCTACTGCGCGAGCTGAGATCCTGGCTCCTAGTCCTGGTCGGACTTGCTGCCGTTGCTTGGATGCTCCTGTGGGCTGCCGGAGTGTTTCATCCCAAGGTTCACTCCTTCGCCGATACAGCTCACCGAGAGATACCCCAAGAGGCTCATTTGCTCGAATTGAAGCCAGTCGCGATCCCGAGGTACGAAACAGCCGTCGGCACCATCCAAGCAGTCCATGAAGCTGCCGTCGCCTCGAAAATCTTAGCCCGCATCGAGGAGGTCAACGTCACTGCCGGTCAAAAAGTCCGTTCAGGTGAAACTCTGGTGAAGCTCCAAGACCAGGATCTCCGCGCTCGACTCGGCCAGGTCGACTCGAACCTCGTGGCCGCCCAAGCTAGGCAGGTCCAAGCCCAATCGGAGTTCCAACGGGCCAATTCTCTCCTGGCTCAATCGGCGATTTCTCAATCCGAATACCAATCTCGCGAGGCTGATCTGCGGTCGGCCAACGCAGAAGTCCAGCGTGCCAAACAATCGATCGAGGAGGCGAAAATCCAACTCTCTTTCGCAACCATCACCGCTCCTTTCGATGGCATCATCGTTGATAAACAAGTCAAAGCGGGAGACACTGCAGTTCCTGGCCAAGTCCTGTTTCGGATCTACGATCCAACTCAAATGCAACTGGTGGCCCAAGTTCGCGAATCGCTCGCTCTGACGCTGCAACCTGGACAGAACATCCAAGCCAGCCTCGATGCCTTGAACTTTGAAACACAAGCCACCATCAGTGAAGTGGTGCCTCAAGCCGACTCGGCAACCCACTCGTTCGAGGTGAAAGTCAAAGGCGCATTGCCAGAGGGGATTTATAGCGGAATGTTCGGTCGACTCAAATTGCCGCTCGGAACCGAAGAAACCATCCTAGTACCTAAATCGGCGATCACACGAATCGGCCAGTTGGCGATGATCAACGTCGCTCAAGATGGACACCTTAGCCGCCGCAATGTCCAACTCGGCCGCGAGTACGGTGACCAAGTTCAGATCCTCGCGGGCGCTCGGTCCGGCGAGACGATCGTACTTGGCAAAGCAGCGACGGAGGGGCGATAGTGTCCAAGTCACCTGCGAACGAACACGGGCCAGGCGATTTTCTCTCTGGGATCGTCCGAGCGTTTGTCGATAGCAATCTATCGATCATCTTAATTATCGCTGCTTCGCTAGTCGGATTGGCAGCCCTTTGGTTTACGCCTCGCGAGGAGGATCCGCAAATCGTCGTGCCCCTGGCCGATATCTTCGTCAATGCGCCAGGTTATGATGCCGACCAAGTCGAACAGCTCGTCTCGACGCCCCTCGAGCGGATGCTCTCGCAGATCGACGGCGTCGAATATGTCTACAGCATGTCGCGAGATGACCAGGCGATCATCACGGTCCGATTCTACGTAGGACAGGATCGCGAAAGGAGCCTCGTGAAGCTCTTCAAAAAACTAAATGAAAACCAAGATGCGATACCTTCGGCTGTGCGCGATTGGATTCTCAAGCCGGTCGAGATCGATGATGTGCCCATCGTTACGCTAACCCTGCAGGGAGCCGGTGACGACAGCTATCAGTTGCGACGCATCAGCGAGGAGCTGGTCGAACGTTTAGCTACGATCCGAAACGTCAATCGGGCGTATCTGGTCGGCGGAGAATCGAGGGTCGTCCAAGTCG
>JBJTAQ010001075.1:0-2317 GCA_046090945.1 Pirellula sp. | reverse complement strand
AGGGTTGACTTTCATAGCCACCCCTGCGATATTGGATGAGTCTGATTGTCAGTTGATGAAGCGATGTCTTGAAGTGAATCCGAGTCACGTCTTTGGTGGCTTCAGTTCTAATTAGGATTCGGTTAGCTGTTGGTTGGAGCTAGGAAGTTTTGCAGTTTTTTACTGAGACATTCGTCTCGGTCGGCGATCCTTCAAGGTGTTTTTTCTGATTTGCTCGCATTGTCGTACGGACTTGAGATCTCGGCAGAAGCGTCTGCATTGGGATTTTTTGGTGCTCGATGGATGATGGATGTGTGGATTGGATAGGAGTAAAGGGTATGACAAATATTTATGTGGGTAATCTTTCATTTCGCGTTAAGGAAGATGAACTTAGGGCTGCGTTTTCCCAATACGGAGCTGTGAGCAAGGTCAGTATCGTCACGGATCGCGAAACCGGACGATCTCGCGGTTTTGCATTCGTTGAAATGGACAATGCGAGCGAGGCACAAGCGGCGATTCAAGGGCTCAACAATTCGATGGTCGGCGATCGCGCGATTTCGTGCAACGAAGCGCGTGAACGTGAAAGTCGGCCGAGCGGTGGTGGCTATCGGGGTGGTCGCGGCGGTGGTGGTGGCTACGGTGATCGACAAGGCAATTCGTCTCGCGGATCGCGATACTAAGACGCGCCGGATTCGTTGTAGCCCGTTTAAGTCTGGCATTTTGCCGGACACAATCAATTCTGCGAGCCAGCATTCTTAAGTGAGTGCTGGCTTGTTTCATTTCCTGGTCTTGAGTCAAGCTTGGTTTGGGTCACCAACCAACAGAGGTGTCATCCGATGTGTTAAACTGCGTTGTTAGGTTAACAGTCTCACATGGCGTCCTTCGTTAGGTTTCCAAATGCCAACCCGATCAACAGCAACCCGATTGCACTCGGTCTTTCTACATGCCATTGGTTGCATGCTAATATCGACGTTACTTGCAATACCGTTGTCGATTGTCCAAGCGGCCCCGGTACCACAGGAGCAGCCCAAGCTTCCTGCGGGAGTCAAGCTGGAACGCGATATCCCTTACATTGCCAACGGAGACGAAGCTCAAAGGCTCGATTTGTACTTCCCCGAGCAAGCTCCCGAGAAAGCTTTACCTCTGATTGTGCACATTCACGGTGGCGGTAGGATTGGTGGGAGCAGGTATCCTTGTCCATTCACGAGGATGGTATCCAAAGGGTATGTGGTCGCAAGCATCGGGTATCGCTTCAGTCAGAAAGCCAAGTTTCCTGCTCAGATTCAGGACTGCCAAGCTGCGATTCGCTGGTTGCGAGCCAACAGTGCAAAGTACTCGATTGATCCCGATCGCGTGGGTGTTGCAGGTGGATCTGCTGGTGGGCATTTGTCCGCGCTGGTGGGTACTGCTGGTGGGAAAAACGCATTTTCGCCCATCGGTGAACACCAAGACCAATCGGACTGTGTCCAATGCGTCTTGGATATCTTTGGACCGACCAACTTTGCGACGGTCATAAGGCAGGCCGAGGAGGACAAGAACGTCAAGAACATTTTTAAATTCAATACACCAAGTGACCCTTATTCGTCACTGATCGGAATGGATCTTGATGCGGATGCGACCAAGACGTCGTCGGTCAGTCCTGTGCATTATGTGAGCAAGCAATCACCACCGACGCTGATCTTGCATGGCACGCACGATGCCTTAGTCCCCTATGCACAGAGTGAAGAGTTTTATTCTGCGCTTAAAGAACAGGGAGTCGAGGTTTGGTTTCAGAGAATACCTGGTGCTGGGCATGGCGGACCGGTTTTTAATCATCCGAAGATCATCGATCTTATGACCAATTTCTTCGACAAGACGCTAAACGGCACCGGCAACGAATTTAGGTTGATTCCCGAAGCCGAAATAGCACAAACCCCAGCCAAGCCATGATTCCCAGAGCCCGTTCGTGGCGAATACCATCTGCTCCGACGGCCTTACCACCACCGGCAGAGGATATGTCAGCCCTTCGGGCTTTTCAAATCTAGGTTGGTCTTTGACCGGTGGTTATCACCACCGGCAGAGGATATGTCAGCCCTTCGGGCTTGGATATATCCCTCAGAGGATCAAGCGAGATGGTTTGGGGATTAAGAGTTTAAAGCCCGGAGGGCTGTCACAACCTCTGCCGGGGTCGCAAGGCCCCGGTCCAAGTGGAGCCTCACACCACAGCAAGGCCCTGCGGGCCGACACATTTGGAGATGTTGGTTGCAGATATATAAATGCTCGCGAGTTGATATGTCAGCCCTTCGGGCTTTGCAAATTTAGGTTGGTCATTGACCGGTGGTTATCACCACCGGCAGAG
>JBJTAQ010001074.1:0-2129 GCA_046090945.1 Pirellula sp. | reverse complement strand
TGAACGACAGCATTTGTTCGGCTTCGCTGTACCCGTAGGGTTCCTGAGTCACCCCAGGCGTTAGCCCGATGGCATTCCATGCCAGCATTCCCGCAAGTGCCCATCGTAGCCCTTGGCTTAATTTCCAACGGTTTAAGGTGGATTCGCGTCGCATGCGGTTGGTGTCTCCCTGGCAAGTTATTTCGGGCCGGCGCCTAGCTATCCATTCCTTTTAATCGACAATCTTTGCCGGTCCGGGTAAGCTAGAGTTAGCAGAAGTCCGGGAATCGAATCAAGTCAAATTGCGGAACGTGAGTATTTTGGGAGAGATCAACCCCTACGATTTGCCTTGGCCCCAGTCCGGTCGACTCGCCGGAATCGACTTCGGTACGGTGCGGATCGGGGTTTCACTTTGCGACCCGAGCAGGACTTGGACCAGTCCGCTCGAGACCTTTGAACGCAAAGCGCAGGCGATCGAGGTCAAGCACTTTCAGAAACTCACTCGGGAGAACCAGATCGGAGGCTGGGTCCTCGGCTTGCCCTTGCACTGCGATGGTCGGGATAGTTCCAAAGCCCGCGAAGTCCGTCAATTTGCCAAGTGGCTTATCACCACCACGGAGCGTCCGGTTCGGTTCATCGACGAGCGGTACACGACAGCCCTTGCTACTCGATTGCTCAGGGAACTGGACTTGACCCACAAACAGCGCAAGAAGCAACTCGATAAAATAGCGGCACACATCATCCTGGACGCCTATCTAGAATCTTCCAAACACCCCGGCTTTATCCCTATCACCCTGGAGAATATCGACGATGCTCAAATCTCGTTGGACGATGCCTTGGAAGACTAGCCGCCAATCCAAGAGGACTCTGCTGGGTCGGACGACCCTTGCTGCCGCTTGCCTCGCACTCCTAGGGTCTGTTGTTGTTGGTTATGCCCAAGAGAAGCCCTCGAAGTCGTCGGCTGAGGAGCCTGCGCCGCTGACAAAGTACATGGGCCGTCGGATCGCTCTACCGATGAGTTACCACGGGATTCCTTGGCTGAACCGCCCCGAGCGGATCCAAGAAGAGAACCCCGAGGAGATGCTCGAGCAGCTTGATGTCAAACCAGGGATGACCGTCTGCGACATGGGCTGTGGCGATGGTTACTACACGATTGAGCTTGCCAAACGAGTTGGCCCGAGTGGAAAAGTCATCGCGGTGGATATCCAGCCGGAAATGCTTCAAGAGCTTTCTCGGCGGTGCGAGCGTGGCAATCTAAAAAACGTTGAGATGATTCTGGGCTTGCCGCACGATCCAAAGCTACCTGAGGGGAAGGTGGATTTGATCCTGATGGTGGATGTTTATCACGAGTTCTCCAATCCTGTGGAAATGCTCGATGCGATGCGCAAGAGCCTAACGCCCGATGGCCGTATCGCTTTGGTCGAATTCCGTGGCGAGGATCCCCAGGTACCCATCAAACCTGAGCACAAGATGACCAAGAAGCAGATCCTCAAGGAGTACCAAGCCAACGCATTTCGCCTCGTTGGACAATACGATAAACTTCCCTGGCAACATCTGATGTTCTTGGGCAAGGATTCTCAAGAAAAAGCTTCTTCACAGGACAAACCCGAGTAGCTCATGCTCCATCTGCAAAGCCAGTCCCAGATCCGGTGGCTTCGTCAAGTCGACGAGCACCTCGACGAGATTTTGATCGACCATGCCCACTGCGAGCACAAGGCGGCAGCGACTGCGATGAGCCTGTTGGGTTCCTATGTCGACTGCCAGGAACTCACGCAGGAAATGACCGTCATCATCGCCGAAGAACTCGAGCATTTTCAGATGGTTCTCGAACTGCTCAAGCAACGGGGTATAAGGTTCCGCAAACTGCGTCCGGGAGATTACGGTCGGCAGTTGAATCTGCTGGTAAGGTCCAACGAACCCGACCGCGCTGTCGATCGACTTTTGATCGCGGGCCTGATCGAAGCTCGATCGTGCGAAAGATTCAAACTGCTCAAAGAACACGTCGAGGATCAGCAACTGGCGGAATTCTACGGGTCGCTATTCGAATCCGAAGCTCGTCATCACACGACTTATGTGCGATTGGCAAAGCAATTCCAAGACGCCGAGCGGGTAAAAGCAAGGCTCGATGAGCTTGCAGCGGCCGAGGCTGC
>JBJTAQ010001073.1:0-3359 GCA_046090945.1 Pirellula sp. | reverse complement strand
CTTCGGTGCTCGTGGCATCTGGACAAGTACCGGACCCGCTCTCCTCCCTTGCTCTTGGCTACGTAATCCAGAGAACCAAGCCACTCGCTGGTCTCCACCGGATCGGTATCAATCGGTGCCTCCACTTGTCCAGATGCCACGAGCACCGAAGGATCCGCTTCGCCAAGTAGTTTTGCGTCCGACATAAGTTTTTTTGTTCGTCTAATTGGGTAGGATTTGGCCCGGTGGAAAATCCCCCCCAAGCCGTTCGTCTTAACAAGTCCGTATTGTCGCGAAAAAGCCCTTTCGGTGGAAGACGAGCCGTCACGTTTTTGCTAGTAAGCTGTGACAATAAGGGCCGGAATTTCCGCTTTAATCGTCAAATCGACCGCAACCATCGCTGTACAACAGCCTCGTAGGTTCAGAAACTCAGAAAAATGGTAGCGGGTCGGATAGCTCCCCTGCAGGTGGCTACTTCGACGAGATCCGTTGCTGCGGCTCCGCTTGGACTGATTCCGACACATTTTTGGGCCAAGGCAGAATCGAGGCCAAGTACATGGCGTTGAGATCCACTGGGTTTTCACCCGTTGCTTCCAACCCTGGAACGGCTTGCAATGCGGCTACCAAGTTTGTCAGCGGTACGGCAAGCTTCGGGGTGCAAAGCGTCGCCTGACTGAGCTTGAGCGCTACTGGCGGCCATTGGCTCGGACCAGGCAACTGCCCCTTCAAACGCAACCCCTCTGGACTCAGTTCAAAGGACATCGACAAAGCGTCGATCGCTTGGCTCTCCGACAATTGTTGCTCCCATTTCGAAGGCAGTTGCAACCATTGTGCCGCCTTGCGAACCCATTCGGTTTCTAAACTCCCTTGCTGGCAATCTAACCTCCCTTGGACGTACAGAATCTGACCATCGCTAATATGGAGCGGATCAAGCGAGACTGATCCGAAACCCTTGAAGGGTGAACCTACAGGCGAAGTCAGATCGGCGAATTGGACTCGATCCAACTCGCCTTGCACGATGGCATCCCAACCTTGCGGGCTCCATTGGGCACGCATCAATCCACGAAACTGTGCTGCTCCACCGAGACTCTTGGCAATCGGTAGCCGCTCTGCGAAATTCGAACAAGCGATCCAGGTTTTAGGAGAACGGACCTCGATACGTGTCGAGAGGTTGCTAGGAGTATGATCCCGAACGACCTGCACCTGGATCTCACCAAAGGGTTGGTCGGCATAAGTGAACTTTGAAATGATCGATGAAACACTCTCGGTCGGCTTCATAACAATCTCAATATGACTGAGTTTGGTCGAACCCTCCGAGTGATAAATCTCCAAACCGTTGGGCACGGAAACTGCAAGCATTCGCTCGCGAGTCAATGGTTTGCAAAGGAATCCGTCATGGAGCAGTTCGAGAGTTGATTCGATCTGACCTGCATCGATTTGTGGTTCATCGACGACGATCGACCATCCCTGGGGCTTGGTTAAGCCCGCAATTTGCCGAACTTTAGCCATCGGTTCATCGGTTTCCGGATGAAATAACACCACGTCGTTGGCGATGAACTGCTCGGGCGCAAGGATTTGAAACCGCCCAGCCTCAACACGTACCCCCAAATTCGCGGCGACTCGCGTTTCCCAGTCTCTTTTTAGCTTAAACTGATAGTAAGGGGACCTGAAAACCAAAGTGGCAAGCCCTAGGATCACCATGGGAAGCACTCCCATGGTAAGCAGCAACGAACGAACCAACCTTTTTCGAGTCGCTTCGTGAAGCAGGAACCTTGCTTTCATTGGGAACGTCGCCATAGCTGCAGGGTGTACCAAATCCAACCCGGTCGCATCAAGCTGGGATCCAAAGAATAGTTACACCACAACCTAGGCAACAGCTTGAACAACCTGGGCAAGATAGACGGTTTTTACTCTCCCCTCTCGAAAGCTACTTCCCAGCCAAGTATATTCGCAGCGGTTGGGTCATGTCGTCTTGCAGTCGTGACCCAGTTTTTCTTAAAACGCATCTGCACGTCGTTGGTTTAGAGTTACTAAAGAGAAGGAGCGATGTCCATGGGATTCTTTTCAAACCTGGCGCAGGAATTCAAAAAGTTTGCGCTTCGAGGCAACGTGATCGACCTAGCCGTTGGCGTTGTCATTGGAACGGCGTTTACCAAGATTGTTAATTCGCTGGTTAGCAACTTGATCATGCCGCCTTTGAATCTGCTGACATCCAAGTTCGGTGTCAACTTCGCCGATTGGGCTTATCGTATTCGCACCGAATCCCCCAAACTCGATCCGAAAACCAATGAAGTTCTCAAGGACGCAGCCGGCAAACCGGAAATGATCGTCCAAGATTACCCAATCCTCAAGTACGGGCCGTTCATCGAGACCGTCGTCGATTTCCTACTGATTTCAGCTGCTGTCTTTCTCTTCGTCAAAGCGATCAACACGGCAAAAGCAAAGCTGGAAAAGTCCAAGGTGGACGAACCACCACCTGAGCCAACCGAAGATGTCTTGCTGTTGCGTGAGATTCGCGATGCACTGGCCGGCAAGAAATAAATGCCGCTTGGTTCACTCCGGTTCGTTTTCGGATTATCGTATAGACTGACAGACTCCGAACTATGTACCGTAGAAAGAGCCCATGGCCGATCTTGTTCCTGTGCAGCTTGCGAGGATCATCAAAAATGATCTCACCGACAAGCAGCTTATCTGTTTAAAAGAAGTCGATGGCGATCGACAGTTCACGATCGTTATCGGCTTCTTCGAAGCGACGAACATCGATTTGCGGGTGACACATGCCGAGCGTCCCCTGCGCCCCCTGACGCACGATCTGATCGTCGGCGTGGCACAGTCCCTCGGTGCCAAAGTCGATTCGGTCGTGATCACTCATTTTGATGACGATATCTTTTACGCCGTCTTGAAGCTTCTACGCGACGGTGAAACGATCGATGTTGATGCGAGGCCTTCGGACGCAATCGCCGTTGCGGTGTCGTTTCGCCCCATTTTGCCGATCTGGGTCTCACGAGATGTCTTCGAACGCTTCGCTCAGTAAAGCTTCCAGTAGCATTCCAAGTCAGTCTTGCTAATCCTTTTTCCCTGAAAGCCGTTCGCGATGTGGATTTTTGATGCTCACCTAGACTTGGCACTCAACGGTGTCGACTGGAATCGGGATCTGCGTCAGAGCGTCGACGATATCCGAGCTCAGGAGACTACCCTGCAGATGACCGATAAGGGCCGTCGCAACAATACGCTTTCGTTTCCCGAGCTGCGAATCGCCCAAGTCCCGGATGTGCCAATCCATGCAAACACTCTTGAGCAATACACCAATTTGAGCCCACGATATAAAACCAACCTGCTTATTGAATCGTGCTACCACAAGCACTGCAACAACGGTTGGG
>JBJTAQ010001072.1:0-3291 GCA_046090945.1 Pirellula sp. | reverse complement strand
CTTCGCGATTGGCCGCTTGAGGATCTCGAAAAAGCGACCATCGAGGACGCTTTGGCGCATCCAACTTGGTCGATGGGCAGGAAAATCACCGTCGATTCGGCGACGATGATGAACAAGGCGCTTGAGGTGATCGAGGCCCATTGGCTATTTGGGATCGAGGCGGAGCGGATTCAGGTGGTGATCCATCCGCAATCGATTGTCCATTCGATGGTAGAATATCGGGACGGATCGGTGATCGCCCAACTCAGCCCCCCCGACATGAAACTTCCAATTCAGTATGCACTGACTTATCCTGACCGAACCCCGGCGACTGCTAGGCGTATGGATTGGAGCGCAGCGCAATCGCTGAGTTGGTATCCTGTAGATCCGGCCCGTTATCCGGCATTAGAGCTTGGGTTCGAAGTCGCACGACGGGGTGGAACCTCCGGATCGGTGCTTAACGCAGCCAATGAGGCTGCGGTGGAATTGTTCTTACAAGGAAAAATTAGGCTGACCGAAATCGCCAAAATCTGTCGAGCGGTCTTACAACACCACGAATTCGTGTCGAATCCGGGACTTGATGAACTGCTGCGGCAGGACCGTTGGGCTCGCGATGAAGTGATGCGATGGAATAAATCCCTATGCTAGAGTTTGGAATGTTTTCAATCGATTTGAGTGTTTCTATTCTCGGTGACACGACTGCGTGGATACTGGCCGCAGGTCCCTCCTTGTTACAAGCTTGGGGATCGCGACTTTACAACATCGGCCTGATGATGCTCGGTTTGGGCTTTGTGATTTTTGTTCATGAGCTTGGACATTTTTTGGCAGCCAAAATGTTTGGTGTCAAATGTGAGAAGTTTTACATCGGATTTGACGTACCGATGAAAATAGGGCCGATCCGATTGCCCTCGAAACTTGCCAAGTTTCAGTGGGGTGAAACGGAGTATGGGATCGGCAGCATTCCGCTCGGTGGATACGTGAAGATGCTTGGACAAGACGACGATCCTCGCAAATTGAAGGAAGAGAACCAGCGGATTTTGGCAGAAGGTGTAGCAGCGGATGCCTCAGAAAACAGTTCGAGCGTTCAGGACCAGAAGCCGAAACTCGACCCGCGTTCTTATCCGGCCAAGCCCGTCTTTGCCCGCATGATTATCATCAGTGCTGGAGTGATCATGAATTTGATCTTCGGGGTCTTGATGGCAGCGACTGCGTTTCGTCTAGGTGTTCCGTATACTCCATCGGTCATTGGAGGCACGATGCCAGGCGATCCGGCTTGGAAGGCTGGGCTCAAGCCAGGGGATAGAATTGTTGGCATTGAATCCTCCAAGGACGAACAGATGTCGTTCGATGAGATTCGCAAGAAAGTCGCCATTGGGGGCATTCGCAACCAAGAAAAGCCTTTGGAGATCGTCTACGATCGGCAAGGGGAGCGTAAAACGATTCAATTTGCTGGGAGCATGGCCCACGCGGACCCTCAGGCGCGGCACAATTTTCAGACCATTGGTGTGCGATCTACATCGCTCACCGAGGTCGGTCAGGCAGCGACGTTCGGAAAGCTCTTTGAGCTGGAAAACAGGAAACCTGCGGACCTTCGTCCAGGAGATAAGATCTTGGGGGTCGATGGGGTCATGTTGGAATCCAACGAGGGTACGAGTGATTTCTTTGGATACCAGATCCATGAGATTCTCCATGCGAAACCGGACAAACGAGTGGAACTTTCGGTCGAGCGAAATGACTCGTCCGGCAAACAGAGCATCGTCGTTCCTCTGGATCCCTTGCCACTGAAGACGCTGGGGTTGCGGTTTGCCGCTGACGCGGTCACCGTGGTTGCCGATCATTCCCCAGCGGCGGTTGCTGGAATTCGGATGGGCGATGTGCCGACGAAATTCAATGGCCAACCGATTGAAGATGCGGTGACGCTTCCGAATCGTGTTGCAACGATGGCCGGACAGAACGTATCGCTCGAACTCAGTCGGTCCAACAGCGAACCGATCGTCTTGGAGTGGACGGTTCCGACTCGTTTTCTTTTAGAGAATGATATCCCAACCATTGGCCCTGTCGGCGTGGAGTTACCAGGTTCGGGGCTTGTGTATCAAATATCTCCGCGAGTGACATCGACGGCTCCGAACAGCGTTGCTGCCGAGAGTGGAATCCAGCCTGGGGACTTGCTTCAACAGATCCAACTTGGTGAACTCACCCAAGCTCAATCTTCCTATTTGAAGGAGAACAAGCTTGACGATCTGTTTGCTAGGAGGACGCCGATCGACACGGTGCGCAACCTGCAGTACATCCAAGCGTTTATTCAGGTTTTACCGGTTGGGTTACCTTTCGAAATCGTACTCGAGAGAGATTCCAAGCTTCAATCGGCTAAAGTAGCTATTCAGGATGAGGCAGATGTATTCTCTCCTGATCGCAAGTTACCTTTGAAACCTTATCAGCAAACCTATGTGGCAAAGACATGGGGACAGGCGCTTCAGAAGGGGGTCCAGGAGATCCGTCGTGGAATCGGGGACGTTCTGGAATTTTTGCAGTTGATCGTCACGGGCAAGGCGTTTAATTACATTGGAGGACCAGCCACGATTGCCGTTCAAGCAACATCGGCGGCATCTCAAGGGTTGACATCTCTACTGATGTTTCTGACCCTATTGAGTGCGAACCTTGCGGTGGTAAATTTCCTGCCGGTTCCAGCGCTTGATGGTGGGCACATGGTATTCTTGGCAGCCGAGGCGATCACTGGCAAGCCGGTGAACGAGGATTTGCAGATGAAGCTTACGCTCGGCGGGATGCTGGCACTGCTCTGTTTGATGGTCTTAGCGTTCCGTAACGACATCCTGTTTTTTCTCGGCGCTTGGATGTAACCCGTGAAGCCTTGGCACTACACGGCATCGTTTCTCGTACCGGCCCTAGCGGCTCTGGGGCTTGGGCTCGGGGGAGCTTGGGCTTGGTTGACCGTAGCGGGTGTATTTATCGCGATACCATTGCTCGACGCCTTAATCGGCGTGCATGACGGGAATCTGGATGAGCAGACCATCCAAGCGGCCCGAAGGAATCGGCTTTACAGCCTAATCCTCTACGCACACTTGCCGATTCAAATTGCGTTGGTGATGTATTTCGGGTACGTCTGGACCACCTCGAATGCCCATTGGTGGGTTCGTATCGGATGGGTCTTGTCGGTGATGCTCAGTACGGGTGGGATTGGAATCACGGTAGCGCATGAGTTGATCCATCGAAGGACTTCTTGGGAGCGTTGGATCGGCAAGTTCATTCATATGACAGTGCTTGTGCTCGACAAAGTGCACGGCGGTGCCACAT
>JBJTAQ010001071.1:0-12420 GCA_046090945.1 Pirellula sp. | reverse complement strand
GGATCTTTATCCCGCACCTCTCGGCTAGCATTCGAGGAACGCTGATAAGCGTCGGTCATCACCACCGTCTTGATCCAACGCTTGAGGTCCCAGCCCGTATCGATCATCCACTGGGATAACTCGTCGAGCAACTCCGGATGCCGAGATGGTCAGGGACAACGCGCTGAGTGTCGGAGGGTTGCTAGTAACCAAGCTTGGGGGGCGGAGCGTGCGTCCGTATCAGCCACCTGGCTATTGGGCTTATTTGAATTTCCCTCAGCGCGAGTGGCAGAACGGGGCAGGGGAGGAGTTGTATCGCAGAGGGTTGTACACACACTGGCAACGCCAGTATTTGCATCCGAGTCTATTGGTGTTTGATGCACCGAACCGCGAGGAGTGCACGGCCGATCGACCTCGATCCAATACGCCGCTGCAGTCGCTGGTTCTGCTCAACGATCCGGCTTATATCGAGGCGGCCCGGAGTTTTGCCGAGTTGATCGCGCGGAACCCAGGCGATGTTGCGACCAAATTAGAGTTTGCGTTTCAAAGAGCTCTGTCCCGCTCGCCTACCGACAAGGAGCGAGGGGTTTTGGTGGATTTGTACAACTCGCACCTAGAGCAGTACAAGACTTCAGCCGGAGCGGCCAAGGAGTTGCTCAGCGTCGGAAGCCGTCCGGCGGCTAGCGACATCGACGCTGCCGAATTAGCCGCATGGACGAGCGTTGCTCGGGCTGTGATGAATTTGCATGAATTCATCACCCGTTACTAATCGATCATTCAACAGGATCATTCAACAGGCAGAGCCGAACCGAGGATGGGATCAAAGATGACTTATGATATCGACCAGATAGGACGCAGAACTTTTCTGCAGCGGCCAGGGATCAGCCTTGGGACTATGGCGCTCGGTTCGCTCTTGGGACGCAGTGGACTGATCAACCGTGGACTGGCCAGCGAGACCGACTTGCTCAGTTCATCCAGAGGGACGATTCAGCCATTGCATCATGCGCCCAAAGCCAAACGCATCATTTGGCTCTATATGGCAGGTGGCATGACCCATTTGGAGACGTTCGATCATAAACCCAAACTTGCCCAGATGCATGGCAAGCCGATGCCCGAATCGATCACCTCCGGTCAGCAGATAGCCCAATTGCAAGGTCAAAAGCTCAACTGCTTTGCACCGCAGCATAACTTTAAACCCTGGGGGCAAAGCGGCCAAGTGATCTCGGAGATTTGGCCGCAGTTGGCCTCCAAGTGCGCCGACGACATGTGCATTGTTCGGTCTTTGCATACCGATGCGATCAATCACGATCCGGCCCACACGTTCATGAACACCGGTTCGATGATCAATGGGCGGCCGGCGATGGGCTCTTGGTTGCTTTATGGTTTAGGGGCAGAAACAGAGAATCTGCCAGGATTCGTGGTGATGGTTTCGACCGGTAAGTATGGTCAGAGGCAGCCCATCGCAGCGCGTCAGTGGCATTCGGGTTTCCTGCCTGGGCAGTATCAGGGTGTCGAGTTTCGAGGGACAGGGGATCCGGTGCTGTATGTCGGGAATCCTAAAGGGGTTGATGGGCCAAAGCAGCGGCAGGTGGTCGATGCGATTGCATCGCTCAATGCGTTGGCCGACGAGCGATTGGAGGATCCTGAGATCGCCACACGGGTTCGGCAGTATGAGCTAGCGTTCCGTATGCAGGCCAGTGTGCCGGAACTGATGGACGTGTCGAAGGAGCCCGAGCATGTATTTGACTTGTATGGGACCAAGGGAGGGGATGGATCGTTTGCTTCGAATTGCCTGCTAGCTCGTCGGTTGGCAGAACGCGGAGTGCGATTCATCCAGTTGTATCACCGAGATTGGGATCATCATGGAGCGGTCAAGGCGCATTCGGAGGGGACGGCCAAGGAGGTCGACCAAGGGGTAGCGGCTCTGATCACCGATCTGAAGCAGCGGGACATGCTCAAGGATACGATTATCGTCTTTGGTAGTGAATTCGGTCGAACGCCGATGGCCCAAGGGGACGGGCGTGACCACCACTTGGCTGGCTTTACGATGTGGTTTGCTGGTGGGGGGTTCAAGCCTGGGTTTAGCTACGGCGCGACCGACGAGTTTGGTTACCATGCGGTGGAGAACGTGGTTTCTGTGCACGACATCCACGCGACGCTTTTGCATCAGCTCGGGATCGACTATCAGCGGTTCAGTTTCAAGTTCCAGGGGCTCGATTCGCGGCTTACAGGAGTCGAGCCATGCCGGGTCGTACATGAATTGCTGGTTTAGTATTTCGACATCGGTAGCGATCACTTGATGGGGGCCTTTGGCAATCGATGAACTCCGACGAGCGTTGGATGCAGATGGCTTTGGGATTAGCGCTTAAGGGTCAGGGCTATGTTGAGCCCAACCCGATGGTTGGCTGCGTTGTTGTTCGTGACGAACAGTTGATCGCAAGCGGGTTCCATGAGCGATTCGGCGGTCCGCATGCCGAGGTCCATGCACTCAGAGACTTAGACGCCCAGACACTCTCGGAGTCCACTCTTTACGTAACGCTCGAACCGTGTGCGCATCATGGCAAAACTCCTCCGTGCGTGGATTTGCTTTTGAGTAAACCTCCAAAGCGGGTTGTCATCGCGATGGAGGATCCTTTTGAAAAGGTCGCAGGGGTCGGGATTTCAAGGCTCAGGCAAGCCGGAGTTGCTGTGACGCTCGGGGTGCTTGAGGCTCAATCCAAAGAGCTCAATGCTCCTTATTTAAAACGGCTCTCGGAGGGTTTGCCGTGGGTGATTGCCAAGTGGGCGATGAGCCTCGACGGAGCGATCGCCAGTAAGACAGGAGATTCGAAATGGATCTCCAACCAGCGGAGTCGGGATCAAGTCCATCGATTGCGCGCTCGGGTCGATGCCATTCTCGTCGGGAGCCAAACGGTGCTTGCCGATGACCCGCTTCTTACCGCTCGGTTAGGGGAGGGGCAAGAATTGCCTCGGCGGGCGCTGAGAGTCGTGCTAGACCGAAGATTTCGCATCAGTGTTACGAGTCAGTTGGTCCGCACCGCGCGGGATGTTCCCCTGTTGGTAGCAGTGAATCGCAAGGCTCTTGAAAAGTCGCCCGAGAAGGTTCGCGTACTCCAGCAAGCAGGCGTGTCGATCCTGGAATTGCACAAGGAGCACTGCGAGGAGCAGGCTGTTGGCTTGCGATATCTTCTGGAAACTATTTGCAAGGGCGGAGCAACGAATGTACTGATCGAGGGTGGTGCTGCAGTTCTAGGGAGTTTCTTGGATGCCCGACTGGTCGATCAGGTGGAGTGCTACATCGCGCCGAAGATCATCGGTGGGGCGATGGCACATCGTCCTGTTTGTGGCAGTGGAGTCGAGTCCATCCACTCGGCTGCGAATTTTCGGCATACGAGTTGGGAGGTTCTTGAGGGAGACCTGCATTTCTCAGGGTTTGTAGCAAGGTGTCAGCCTGAGAATGCAGAGTCTAGAAAAGCTCCAAATCTTTAGTTTTTGCCACATTTAAGCGTGTGGAACGGCCGATTCGCTTGACAATTGCCCCTCAAAGTCGTTGTAATATTGATGTACCACCGTATGGCTTGTTGCGACGGCATGGGCATTTAGGTCTTATTTCTACGAACCCACATTTGAGGAAGTACGATGCGTACCAAACTGTTGTTGACGGTCTGCTTGTTGGCCATGCCCATGAGCTTGGTCGGCTGCGATTCAGGCGGTGAGAATGTTGTTGGCACTGGGGCTGGGGTTATGCCACCAGACGTCAAAGAGCGGATTGAGAAGGAAGCCAAGATGCGGGAAGATGCGGCTGCGAATGCTGCCAAGAACCCGACTCCTTCGGACGGACGCGCAGCACCTCCTGGGGGCTGATCTTAGGATTTTCCATACCAGACTACAAAAGCCTCTCGAAATTCGGGAGGCTTTTTTTGTTCCAGAGGTGAGGCTATGACCAAGCACAGAATCTATGGCACGAGTTTTTCCAAGGTCTATCCTTTATTGGTAGCCAAAGCCGAAAAGAAAGGCCGTACCAAGCAAGAGGTTGACCAGATCATCGCTTGGCTTACCGGATACACCGAAACACAGCTCCGGCAGGTCTTAGATTCAGGCGTCGACTTCGAAACGTTTTTTGCTCAAGCACCTGCGATGAACCCATCGCGTGAATGGATCCGAGGAGTCATCTGCGGGATTCGTGTCGAAGAGATTCAGGAGCCTTTGATGCGAGAGATTCGCTATTTGGATAAGCTCATCGATGAGTTGTCCAAGGGAAAAGCGATGAACAAGATCCTGCGAGAGTCGGCATGACGCGGAACTGATCGCTGGCATTCAACCTCTGGCATTCAACCTCTGGGGTGAAACTGTTGGTGAACCTTCTTGAGTTTGCTGTTCTCGACTTGGGTATAAATCTGAGTCGTCTGGATGCTGGCATGTCCTAGCATCTCTTGGATGAGCCTCAGGTCTGCTCCACCGGCAAGCAGGTGGGTTGCAAAGCTGTGTCGCAATGTGTGAGGGGATGTTTCAGGATCGATTCCAACCCGTAATGCGTATCGCTTGACCAGTTCCCAGATCGCTTCTCGGCGAAGGCGTTGGCCGGTGCGAGAGACGATCAGCCAAGGGGTTTGTTTGGGGTCTCGGTTTGCGGTGAGTTCCGATCGGGAATGGGTCAGGTAGTGCTCGCTTGCTTCGACCGCACGTTGTCCCAAGGGCACCATTCGCTGCTTGCTCCCTTTACCTTCGGCAAGACAGTATCCTTGTTCGAGGAAGACGTTGGAAAGAAGCATGTCGGAGACTTCCGAGACACGGCAGCCTGTGGCGTATAGCAGTTCGAGGATAGCCCGATCGCGTTGCCAAAGAGGATCGTACTTTTGGGGTGCGTTCAGGAATCGGTCGACCAGTGTCGCATTGATTACGGTTGGGACTCTGCGCCAGAGTTTCGGGGTGCTAAGCAATTCGGCGGGATTGTCGACAATGGCCGCTTCGAGTTGCAGGAACTTGTAAAACATTCGCAGCGAGACGATGTGGCGAGCAACGGAACTTGCCGCCAACGACTGCTCCTTGAGCCAGACCAGATAATTGGTCAAATCGTTAATCTTGAGCTTGGTCGGCAGGCGTCCTGCAAGCCAGGTTTGGAAGTGGACTAGATCGCGTTGGTAAGCCGCAACGGTGTTTGCGGCTAGGTGGCACTCGGTGCGTAGATAACTGACGAACTTGTCCGACCAACCGGCAAAAGTGGTCTCGGGCTGAGCCGCAGCTTGATTTTGAAGCGTCAGTTTCTTGAGTTTACTCTTCATATCCGAATATACCTCAGTTCATCGAACGATTACACTAAAGTACGATCAAACCCGATCGTGGCGGGTTTTTCCCTGGAACGGTTTGTGGATTGTAAGGCCATTGCACCAATCGAGTCGAGGTTGTTTTGCAAGATATCATCATCGAGAAACCTTATGAGTTCATCCCGCCGAATCGGCGCAAGTGGTTGCCTCGCACGGTTTTGAAGCTCAACATCGTCCCTTGGTATCTGCGGCGCTATGAGGGGGTCGTTTCCCATCGCCTCGAAGGAATCGATCACTTTCGAGAATCGCTCCGTTTGGGGCACGGCGTGTTGCTAGCTCCAAATCACTGCCGCTACGCCGACCCGCTTGTACTATCCCACGTCGCGGTTGCTGCCGATACCTTGATGTACGCGATGGCCAGTTGGCATCTTTTTCATCAAAGCCGTTTTCAGCGATGGGCACTTCAGACCATGGGCGCTTACAGCGTCTATCGCGAGGGGCTTGATCGTCAAGCTCTCGATTTAGCGATCGAAACCCTCTCGGTGCCAGAGCGCCCCTTGGTGGTTTTCCCAGAGGGAGCAGTTTTTCGTACGAACGATTTGCTTCAACCCCTACTCGATGGAGTGGCCTTCATGGCCCGCACAGCAGCGAAACGTCGTGCTAAGGAGACCAAGGGCGGCAAAGTGGTGATCCATCCGGTTGCGATCAAGTACCTATTCCATGGTGATTTGAACAAAGCCGTTGGACCAACCCTCGAAGCCCTTGAGAAAAGACTCACCTGGGAAGCAACCAAGCAGGCTCCGATCCTCGAACGGATTGCCAAGATCACGCATGCGATGCTGAGCCTCAAAGAGATCGAGTATCTCGGTGCCCCACAGAGTGGGACTTTTGTCGATCGTCAACAAGGGCTCGTCGATCACCTGCTTGATCCGCTTGAACTCGAATGGCTGGGCAAGCAAGGAGATGGTCCGATCATTCCGAGGATCAAGGCGTTGAGAATGAAGATCGTCCCGGAACTGACTACCGGTGAATTGACCGACAAGGAACGAGATAGACGATGGCAGCAACTATCGCGCATCTATCTCTCGCAGCAGATCGCTTCCTACCCACCCGAGTACCTCGCCTCTCCAACAACCGATACGCGGATTCTCGAAACTGTCGAAAGGCTCGAAGAAGATTTGACCGACAAAGCGGGAATTCACGGACCGATGGAAGTCGTGATACGGATTGACGAAGCGATCGAGGTGCCTGCCGATCGAGCCCCCAAAGGTGAAGAGGATCCGATCATGAAGACACTTCGCGAGCGTATGCAAGCAATGCTCGACGACCTAGCGACTTGGAGCAATCCGGTCGGCGATTCATTCATAAACTAGCCAACGTCCAAGTCAGCTTTTAGAATCATCCTCAGGGGAGTTCTCGCAATGGTAGAAGTCCGATACACAGGTGATCAACTTTGGGAAAGGATTGAAAGAGCTGTGGAAATCGTCAAAGACCGACTGCGAAGGGTGACCGGTGCGCTGAACGAAGCGAATATTCCTTACGCGGTCATCGGTGGTAATGCCGTCCAGCATTGGGTGGCGCAGGTCGACGAGTCGGTCGTGCGCAATACCCGGGACGTGGATATCATCCTCAACGAAGAGGATTTGCAACGTGCCATTCCTGCTCTTGCAACCCAAGGGTTCATCTTCCGGCAATCCGCCGGGGTAACGATGTTTCTCGATGGCCCCACTGCCAAGGCACGAGATGTGGTCCACGTGATCTTTGCTGGTAAGAAAGTTCGGCCGGACTATCCCGAACCGGTCCCCGAGATCGATCAGTACGTGCTGATGGACCAATCAAAAACGCTGCCTCTTGAAAGACTCGTCAAGATGAAGTTGACGTCGTTTCGCCGCAAAGATCAGGTTCACATCCTGGACATGATCTCTCTAGGTCTGATCGATCCAACTTGGATCCAGAGATACTCTCCTGTTCTCGCGGACCGATTGCAGCAACTGCTCGATGATCCTGACGGGTGAGATCCTGACGGGTGACCGCTTGTTCAGACCGACTTAGTCTTGGAAGTTTCCTGAGGTTCCAAGTCCGCTGCCTAGATGGATTTCGCAAGCGAGCCTGGCTGTGACGAACATCCAGACGCACAGTTCTGGAGAGTTGTCGAAGCAGGCTTTAAGCTCGCTTCGGAGATAATCCAAATCGCAAGGTCCTTTGAGTCGATTGCGTTCTCTGTAGATCACTGGCCAAACGCAATTCCAGGTTCGTTTCATCCATGGGCTCAGTCCGTAGGCATCGGCCAACAGCGCGTCGCGATGCCACTGGGCGAGGTTTTCGATACAAGTCGTCCAGTTCGTTGCAACAGGGATAAAGTTGCTCAGATTCGATTTCGTTTTGAATCGTTCCTGGGCATCTGCAAGTGCGTCGATGAATCGTTCGGTGAGTTGATCCAAGCCGGGCCTGGGGGCTTGGAATTCCGATTCGTATTCGATGCTCATCCAATCCGGTTGCGCGAAACGGACTGTCCAGGACCTGGGAGACCATTCCAGGGTGCAAGCCAGTTCGAGAACGTCCCCTGTGGGAAACGCGTTGACATTCATCGGTTTGCTTCTTCGGATGGCTTGCTTACGAACCAGGGTCGTCCAATCTTGGGATGTGACCATTGCCGTGGCTTTGATCGAGGATTTTTGCACACCCAGGTTTTCCAACCACTGCTCTTTGGGGTCAGGGCAGGAAGCGTTGCGTTTCACGACATCGGGAACAAAAACGAACTCTTCATCGTCTTCGAATCGCCAGGGAGAGCAATTGGCTGGGATCAGACCCAGCAGGCCAATCAGGCCATGTGATTGAGCGTAATCCCACAACTTGATCGCTTCGTCGCACTGCTCGGGGAGTGATTCGCTGGCCGTAAGGACTTGGATGGTCGTCATCCAAGGCCGGATGGTCCGTGCCTTTTCATGATTGACGCAGAGGGTCAGAGCTTGGAGCCAGCTTTCGGTGAATTCGCGTTGATTGGTCATGGTGGTGACCTGTTATAGCGAAAAGTCGATGATTGTCATTCCCGAATTAGGAAATGTATCAAACTCGGTAAGAAGCTTGGCTCCTTGTTCGAGCCCGACGGCATTACTGATCAATCGACTCGGATCGAGCGCTCCGGCGGCGATCTTTTCGAAGATCTCAGGATAGTGACTCGGTTGCATGCCATGACTTCCGTAGATCTCAAGCTCTTTAGCGATCACGGTTGCCATAGGAACTTCAGGTCGAGCGTGCTGGGCTAACATCAAGCCGACTTGGACATGCCGTCCGCGTTTTGCGAGGCACTCGATCGAGTTGTAACAAGTCTGAGGGTGACCAAGAGCGTCGATCGATACATCGGCACCTCTTCGAGTGATCTCTCGGATCGAGGAGAGAATGTCGACTTGGGATGCATCGAGGAGGACTTGAGCTCCGAGTTCCCGTGCTGTTGCCAGCCGATTGGATTGCACATCGACCGCGATGATATGAGCACCCAGAGACTTAGCGATCATGATCGCCGAGAGACCTACCCCTCCACATCCGTGAACGGCAATCCATTGCCCTGGTTCCAGGCGAGCTTGTTGAACCAAGGCTCGGTAGGCTGTGATGAATCGGCAGCCGAGGCTTGCGGCGTCGATAAATCCGATCGAGTCTGGCAGAGCAACGAGGTTGATATCGGCCTGCCGTATGACGACTTGGTCGGCAAAGCTGCCCCAGTGGGTGAATCCGGGTTGCGACTGAGCATCGCAAATGTGTGTGTTGCCCAGAGAGCACTCGTAGCAATTCCCACATCCGCAACAGAAAGGAACCGTAACTCGTTGACCGACACGAAACCGTTTGACACTTGATCCGATCTGGGCGATGACCCCCGATAGTTCGTGGCCGGGAACATGTGGAAGTTTCACGTCCGAATCATGCCCCATCCATGCGTGCCAATCGCTGCGGCAGATGCCGCAGGCTTTTACATCGATCAGAGCGTCATGAGCATCTAGGGTAGGATCTGGAAGATCCTCGATCGCGATCGGGCCACGAAAACTCCGATAGATCGCCGCTCGCATGCAAAGACTCCTAGGAGGTCATTTCATCGGGTTCATTGGCCAGGACACGGGTTTCTACCGGACTGCGACCTTTTCCGATCGGATGGGTGTTGTGGATGCTGATCGAGACCTGACGGATCGCGCGCTGGACGACTCTCTTGAGATCGGTCTCTCCTAGGGCGATCAAAGCGGTGATAACCGAAGAGAGCACGCAGCCTGCACCGTGGGTATTTTGGGTGTCGAAGTGTTTGGATTGAATGGCGATATTCTCTTTGCCGGACCCGAGGATATGCTCGGACTGACCATCGACTTGGCCCATTTTAGCGAGCACAAATCGAGCACCCATTTGATGCAGATCGTGGATGGCTTTGGCAACATCTTGATTGGTATTGAGCGCGATGCCTGTGAGTTTTTCGAGTTCAAACCTGTTGGGGGTAACCAAGAAGGCCTTGGGAAGCAAGCGGCGAGAAGCGGCGACAGCGTCCTCGGAGACCAAGGAATCGCCATGTTTGCTGACCATGACTGGATCGACGATGAGTGGAAAGTTAAATCGCTGCGCTGCTTGATGGATCGCATCGATGGTTTCAGCCGTCCCGAGTGCACCGGTTTTAGCGACGATGGGTTGGAGGTCATCGAGGACCGAGTCGAGTTGGTCGATCACCAAATCAGTCGGTAGATTTTCAACACGACGGACCCCTAAAGAGTTTTGGGCGGTGATCATGGTGACGACCGATGCGCCATAGACACCGAACTGTTGAAAGGTTTTCAAGTCGGCTTGAAGTCCGGCACCACCACTTGGATCCGAACCTCCGATCGTTAGTGCTACAGCATGGGGTCGGTACTCAGTCGGTCTATTCATACCAGTGGAATCCTTTTTTTGTAATCGCCTCTGCGCGTTAGATCTTCAACAAGCCCCGGAGTTTAGGGCCCTAAACGATCGATTTGCCAACCTTCGGTCCGGCGTAGATAGCGAAAGCGATCATGGAGCCGCGACGGGCGGCCTTGCCAAAATTCAATCAAATCCGGGTTGACGCGATAGCCCCCCCAGTGGTCCGGACAGGGGACATCGGCCCCTTGGAGTTTGGCATCGAGGTCTTCGACAAGTCGACTCAGGGTCGTTTCATCGGGAATGATTTGCGATTGGGGAGAGACATTGGCGCTCAGTTGGCTCGATCGAGGTCGGGATCGAAAGTACTTTTCCGAGAGTTGCGGGTCTACTTTGGTGGCAAGACCTTCAACGCGAATCTGACGTTCGAGGATTGGCCAGAAAAAGCCGAGTGCGACTCGGTTGTCGCTTTCGATCTGAGTTCCTTTTGCCGACAAGTAGTTGGTGAAAAACGTGAAGCCTTGTTCGTCGAATTCCTTGAGCAAGACGATGCGGCAAGCGGCCCCGCCATCCTGCTTGGCCGTTGCCAAACTCATGGCGTTGGGTTCAAACCATTCGGGTAGATCCATCGATCGGAGTTCATCGAACCAAGTCCGAAACAGCGCGATCGGGTCTTGGGGCATTTGCTCTCGGACAAGGGATCCGAAGCGATAGTCACGCCGCAGGTGGTGGATGGTCATGGCCTAGTTGGTTGCCGCTTGTTTTTTCCCGAGGATGAATGCATCGATCCCCCAGCCATCCTTTTCAGTTCTTACCACGAAACCTCGGGGAGTGAAGAAGTGCTTGACCTGTTCGTAGGGTGGAAGTTTGCTTCCTTGGAATTCCTGGGGTTTCGATTTATCGGTTTTAAGAATTCGCTCGGCGATGATGGCCATCAACGATCGCGACTGCGGCAGGATACCTTGGCGGAATAGTTCGTACTGCATTTCTGCAGACCGATCGGCAAGATCGATCTCTGAGAAGCTGTGGCCTTCGGTACCGAGCAGTTTGGCTTGCATGGCCCGCACGGCCTGAACGGTTTCGATTTTCTCAAAATCTCCGTGGATCGCTTCGTTCTTTGCATTTTCGATCACTTGGACGAGCGAATCTGGGTTGGAGGCAAACACGAAGTATCCGTTGATGATGCAGACACCCCACTTGTTGAGCAGGGGCTTTTCATCCTCATCCTCCTTGGCGTTCTTATTGCCGGGGTTGTTGAACTCGATGACTTCCTCTTCCTCTTCCTCGTTGGAGAACTTCCAAATACGGTAATCTCCGATGTCTTCGATCGATGAGCCTGGTTCGCTCTTGGAGTAACGGTTCAAAACGCTGTAAAGTTTGTTCTCTGGATCGTTGAGTTTGATGCAGATCAACGAGCGTTTGGAGTCCGGAGTGATCGGTTCGATGATTTCGGTAACGGTGTAGAACTCTTGACCGATGTGGGGCAGAATCTCCTTGCGTATATCGATCTGTGGTCCTTGGGGGTCGTTTTTGATCTGTTCTAAGATTTCATCGAACTGGACTTCTCCGATGTAGGAATCGACGATGCCTCGGAGCTTTGGAAAGGCTTCGGAGAAATTCCAGGAGAAGCCCATGACACTGGCCGAACCGGCGGAGATCCACGCCGGTGGGACCAGTGCCTTTTGATTAGGGAAATCGAGGATCTGTACGGACTCAGGTAGTTGTTCTTCTCGGAGCACGAACCCTTGGTGATGCATATCCAAATCTTCTTTGGCCAACTGGACGCTGCCGGCAGCTGCGAGGATACTTCCAAAGCCTTGGTCCTCGAGGATCTTCAACATGTCAATTTGCTTTTTACCTTTTTGGACCGTGATCGATCGGAGCAGCTTGCCTAGCCCTAGAGGTCGGACAAAGTACTCGATTTCGGCGGCATGTTGGTCTCGCACAATTCGCTCTTGGACCCTGGTGTACAGATCCGACTTGGCGAGTGAGTCGGCTCGGGGTGTGGTTTGGGATTCGACAAGTTCCTGGATGGAACGCAGGTCGTCGGCGATCAAAAGTTGGTTTTTCGACCCCACACGAATTTTGCTCACCATTCGAAACCCAGCCGCACGCCACAGAAAAGGGCATGAAAATAAAAAAATTAGCGCAGTTTGCGACCTTTTAGCGGGCGGGCAGACGGACTGAAAGGGCCTCGTTTTCGCACAGGAGCTCATTGACTTGGGTCAACGTTTTCCAAAACCAGTTTTCTCGAAGAACCAGTTTTCTCCCATGTTCGAGTTCGTCACCTCTCTGGCGGCAGCAGCGACCA
>JBJTAQ010001070.1:0-1453 GCA_046090945.1 Pirellula sp. | reverse complement strand
TGCCCGGCTTGATGGCCTTGAGGACCCGATACGGAAAATCCAAGCCGCTGGCTGGCTCGAAAATCATGGGCTCATTGCACATGACCGTCCAGACCGCCGTGCTGATCGAAACCCTGGTCGACCTCGGAGCCGATGTTCGCTGGGTCAGTTGCAACATTTTCTCCACCCAAGACACCGCTGCTGCGGCCGTCGTCGTCGGACGAGGCGGCTCGCTTGAAAACCCAGTCGGAACCCCTGTCTTCGCGTGGAAGGGTGAAACCTTGCCCGAGTATTGGTGGTGCACCAAGGAAGCACTCGTGTGGCCAGATGGTACTGGCCCAGACCTGATCGTCGACGACGGCGGCGATGCAACCATGCTGATCCACTTGGGAACCCAATACGAAGCCGACGGCAAGGTCCCGGACTTCGATCCAGAGACCCAACCCGAAGAGTTCGGCGTGATCTTGGATCTGCTTCGCAAGGAATTGGTCGTTGCCAAGGGGCGCTACACCGCGATGGGCAAAGCGATCCAAGGGGTATCGGAAGAAACCACCACGGGAGTTAAGCGACTCTATGAGATGACCGCCAAGGGAGAGTTGCTCTTCCCAGCGAGCAACGTCAACGATTCGGTAACCAAGAGCAAGTGCGACAACCTCTACGGTTGTCGGCACTCATTAATCGACGGTTTGAACCGAGCCTCCGACGTGATGCTCGCGGGCAAAGTCGCCGTCGTATGCGGTTACGGCGATGTGGGTAAAGGTTGTTGCCAAGCTTTGCGAGGCCAAGGTTGCCGCGTTGTGGTCACCGAGATCGATCCGATCTGTGCACTGCAAGCCACCATGGAAGGCTACGAAGTTAAGACGGTTGAAGATTACCTGGCCACGGCCGACATCTTCGTCACTGCGACAGGCAATAAGGACATCATCACTGCCGAGCACATGCTCAAGATGAAGGACAAAGCGATCGTCTGCAACATCGGTCACTTCGACAACGAAATCGACATGGCAGGCTTGGAGAAATTGCAGAAGGCTGGCAAGGCAGAGCGACGCAACATCAAAGCCCAGTTCGATCAATGGTACTTCCACGACACCAAGCGAAGTATCTTGGTGCTGGCTGAAGGCCGCTTGATGAACCTCGGATGCGCCACTGGCCACCCAAGTTTCGTGATGAGCACGAGTTTCACCAACCAAGTGCTCGCGCAATTGGAACTCTGGACCGAGCGGAACAGCGGCAAGTACGAAAAGCGTGTATACACGTTGCCCAAGCATCTGGATGAAGAAGTCGCACGTTTGCACTTGGAAAAACTTGGCGTGAAGATGACCAAGTTGACCGAGTCGCAACGTCAGTATTTAGGTGTCGAGCAAAACGGTCCATTCAAGGCCGATCATTACCGATACTAGGATACGTGCGTCCACACTCAACCTTTCAAAAGAAGCCAATGGTCTCATAGGACCATTGGCTTTTTTCTACTCGC
>JBJTAQ010001069.1:0-6228 GCA_046090945.1 Pirellula sp. | reverse complement strand
GGAAAAAACCCCATCGGAAAACTGGTCCTAGCGGATCTGTGTGAAGTTGATTCGGATGCCAGAACGACTTCCGATCCAGCATCCTTGCGTGATTTATACCCCAGTTGGGGCAAAAGGTATTCTCTGTTTTTAACCGAATCTTGGCCATTTTCTTCTTTGCGAATTCTGACGCTGCGTCAATAATTGACGCCATGGTCACATTATCCAGAAAACAACGGGAGATCCAGCAGCGGACCCAAGAGATCCTCAAGGTCGCCAAACCTATTCTTTTGGGTGAAGGATTCCAGGCGCTAACCATGGACCGGGTCGCGGCCCAGATGCAGTACGCCAAAGGGACCATCTACAACCACTTTCCCAACAAAGAAGAGATTGTCTTGGCCCTGGCCATCGAGGCGATGCGATTGAGGCACAGCCTCTTTAGCACCGCCGCGTCAGGGGATCGCCCTGCTCGGATCAGGATGATGACGATCGGACTTGCATGCGAGTTCTACACGCAATACTGCCCAGAAGAATTCCAGATCGAGCAGTGGATTCGAAACTCGAACATTTGGGACAAGTCCTCGCCCGAGCGTCAGGCGATCATTCGCGAGTGCGAGGCAGGTTGCATGAAAACTGTCGCCAGCCTCGTTCGCGAAAGCCGAGCCCAAGGTGACTTGGCAGATATCGAGCAACTCTCTCCCGAGGAAATAGTCTTTGGATTTTGGGCCATCACCTTCGGGTCCCAAATCCTAACCGCATCGAGCCCTTCGCTTCAGGCACTGGGCATCGCCAACCCGATTCGATCGACTCGAATCCATTGCTGCCAATTGCTCAACGGCTTTGGTTGGAAGCCTTGTTTGAGTGTCGATAGCTATCTGACACTCGTCGAGGAGATCTCGGCAGAATTCACACCTCAGTTCCAAGCAATTCAGCGAGAGCACCGATGAGCCCTATTGTTCCATTGACACAGGATGCTTCAGGCCTCGAAGAGCCACTCAACGAGTTGGGGCTTGAGTCCCAATCGCAAACCAGAAACTCATCGACCTCGCATGGGGCCAAACAATCCTCGAAAAACCACTACTTAGAGGGTCGATCGGTGCGTTGGATCGCTGCAGCGATCTTGCTAGCAGTCTTGCTTTGGATGATGTTCCTATCAGGCGAACATACCGGTTCGCCAAAGCATTTGCAGTCCAATCTTGAGGATGTCCAGAATGGCCGCAAGGCTCAAAACGGTACTGAACTCTTGGTCAGAGCCTATACGATCCCGGACCCAAGCCAGTCGCGGCTTGGGCAAAGAACCTTTACCGGGACCCTGCAGGCCCGTTATCAGAGCATGCTTGGGTTTCGCGTTCCGGGCAAAATCACTCATCGCCTAGTCGAAGTTGGAGATCGAGTTCAAAAAGGTCAGGTTCTCTTCAGGCTCGATCCGACCGATTACGACCTTCAACTTCAGGTGGCTAAAGCCGATTTAGAGGCTGCCAAGTCTCAGCTGATTCAGAGCGAAGCCGACGAGCGGAGACTGGATGACTTGCGCAAGACTCGATCTGCAAGCCAGTCGGATTATGATCTTGCGGTCTCGGCGCGCGATACAGCTAGGTCTCGACTTCAGGCAGCCATCAACCGAGAGATGCTCGCACGCAACCAACGAGAGTACACGGATCTGACGGCCGACCAAGACGGGCTTGTCACGCGACTGATGGCTGAGATTGGGCAAGTCGTATCTGCTGGACAGCCGGTTGCTCAGTGGGTCCACGGTAGGGAGTTAGAGGCGGTCGTGAGTGTACCAGAGTCCATGCAGCAGTCTTTGCGAGAGAGCAATGCGACGGTCGAGTTTTGGTCGATACCCGGCACAAGTATTCACTGCAAGCTACGAGAGGTATCTCCGGTAGCCGATCCTTTATCGAGAACCTATGACGCCCGCTTCACCTTGATCGATCCTCCGGAGGATCTATCGATCGGCATGACCGCCAATGTCATCCTTTCCCAAGACCAGGAGGATGGATTCTCGATCCCGATGGGTGCAATCGCTCAGTCCCAAGGATCGCCGATTGTTTGGCGAATTCTCGACCAGGGCAAAGTCCAATCGGTACCTATCGAAATACTCAAATATGGAACGCAACATGCAACGATCCGAGGCAGTCTCGGTCCGGGCGACACAATCATCAGCGCTGGAGTTCAGCGGATCGATCCGCAGTGCACCGTTCGCATTTGGCAAGAAAACCGCTAAACCACATCATGCCGGCCTCTGAGCTGAACGATCCAAACCATGACAGCGACCGCAGGCAGTTGCGTGACAGCAACTTGCGTTGGAATCTGTCTCGATGGGCAGTGACCCACCAAGCCTTCGTCGGTTTTCTGATGGTGGCATGCAGCATCGCAGGGCTAGCCGCTTACTGGGAGATGGGCCGCGCCGAGGACCCTTCGTTTTCGATCAAGACAGCCGTCGTCGGTGCGGTTTGGCCAGGTGCAACTGCCGATGAGATGCAAAGTTACGTGGCTCGTAAGATCGAAGACAAGCTTCGAGAAACGCCCAAGCTTGATTTTCTGCTGACCTACTGCATCTCGGATCGGATGATGACCCTGGTTCAACTGAAGGATTCGGTGCGAGGCCGCGAGGTCACGGACACTTGGTATCAAGTCCGCAAAAAACTTGAAGACATCCGCGGCGAATTGCCGTCGAGCCTGATCGGACCGACCGTTGACGATGAGTATGGGGACGTCTACAGCGGTATCTACATGCTCACCGGGGACGACTATTCGCTTTCGGAGCTCAAGCAACTATGCGAGGAGGCTCGCAAGCGTCTTTTAAAGGTCAAGGATGTCGAAAAAGTGGACATCATCGGAGACCAGCAGGAACAGATACTGCTCGAGTTTTCCCATCGCAAGCTCTCGACGCTTGGGGTAACTCCGCAGCAGATTTTCGATAGCGTCGCTAGACAGAGCGTGATGCTCCCATCGGGAAGTATCGATACCCAAGAGGATCGCATCCGCATTCGCGTCGATCGCAACTTCAGCGGCATCCAGCAGATCGAAGCCGTACCGATCGAGGCATCCGGAAGAGTCTTTCGACTCGGGGATGTCGCCCAGGTGACACGGGGCTACGAGAATCCTCCGGAGTTTGTCGTCCGATACAACGGCAAGCCTGCCGTTGGGCTCGGAGTGGTGATGCAAAAAGGTGGTAACGTCTTAGAGTTAGGCAAATCGCTGACACAGCGATGGCAAGCCATTCGAACCGAGGTTCCCGAGGGTGTCGATATCCACACTGTTGCATTCCAGCCTCGAGTCGTCGAAGCCTCAGTCGGTGAGTTCCTTAAATCGTTCTTCGAAGCGCTGGTGATCGTCCTGATCGTCTCGTTTTTGAGTCTTGGGATGCGCACCGGAATTGTCGTAGCGCTGAGTGTGCCGCTGGTGCTGGCGATCTCGCTGGTGATCATGCAGGCCATGGGAATGAATCTGGATCGAATCACGCTCGGTGCATTGATACTATCGTTGGGTCTGCTAGTCGACGACGCGATCATCGCGGTCGAGATGATGGCGGTGAAAATGGAACAGGGGTGGAACCGACTCGATGCGGCTACCTTCGCTTGGACGAGCACCGCGTTTCCTATGTTCTCTGGGACTCTGATCACCGTCGCAGGATTCCTGCCAGTGGGATTCGCGAGGTCAACCTCCGGGGAATACGCTGGAGGAATCTTCTGGGTCGTGGGGATCACGCTGGTGACCTCATGGTTGGTAGCTGTCCTGTTTACCCCCGTCTTGGGAATGCGATTGTTACCAAACCCCAACCAAACTGACTCACATAGCGAGCCAGCCTATGCATCACACCATGCCTTCGAGTCCCCGTTTCATCGATTGCTCCGCGGTATGATTCGCGCAGCGGTGACCAGACCTTGGTTGGTCGTCTCCACGACCTTTGCTCTATTCCTATTCGCCCTATACGGCATGTCCCAACTGCAGCAGCAGTTCTTCCCCCAATCGTCTCGTCCCGAACTGTTGGTCGATGTGCGAATGAACGAAGGTTCTTCGATCGGTGCGACTTCCGCGTTGATCGGTAAGATCGAAGAACAACTCGAAAAGCACAGGCCCGAGGATGTCCTCTACTACACCTCCTACGTCGGCGCAGGCTCCGCACGATTCTTTCTGGCCCTCAATCCCGATCTCCCCAACCCAAGCTTCGGGAAAATCGTGATTCAAACCTCAAGTGTCGCTGCACGAGAGCGACTCCGAACGACGCTCAAAGAGACCTTCCAAAAGGATCCCGAGTTCGCCGCCGCCTCGACTCGCGTCCTGCGTTTGGACTTCGGCCCACCAGTCGGTTACCCCGTTCAGTTTCGGATCGTCGGCCCTGAAAAGCACGTCGTTCGAAATCTCGCCAATCAGGTTCGCGAGGTGATGCGGAAAAACCCCTCGGCCGTCGATGTCAACCTGGAATGGGAGGAACCGGCAAAGTCAATTCAGGTCAAGATCGATCAAGACCGTGCGCGACTACTGGGACTCTCACCTCAAGAGATCGAGCTCGGTCTTCAGACACTCCTAAGCGGCACGACCGTGTCTTTCTATCGCGAAGGGACCGAGACGCTACCTGTGATCGCGCGGGCAATCGATGAGGAACGACTCGATCTGGATCAGTTCCAAGACATGACGCTCTTTACGCTCAACGGCAAAAGCGTTCCACTGCAACAGGTAGGACACCTGGAATACTCGCAAGAGGATCCCATTGTTTGGCAACGAAACCAAGAGCAGATCCTCTCGGTCCGCTGCGACATTGTCGATGGAGTCCAAGCACCTGATGTGAGCAAGCAGATCGATCGGGAGCTTAAAAGCCTCAGGGCCGCACTACCACCAGGGTACCGCATCGACTTAGGTGGCAGCATCGAGGAAAGCAACAAGGCCAACGGAGCGCTCTTTAGCATGTTCCCGATCATGATCATGGTGATGCTGACACTCTTGATGGCCCAGGTACAAGACTTCCGAAAGATGTTTCTGATCTTCGGGATCGCTCCGCTGGGAATTATCGGTGCGGTGGCATCGCTCCACCTGTTTCACGCTCCGTTTGGATTCGTCGCCCTGCTAGGTGTGATCGCACTTGCCGGTATGGATATGCGAAACTCGGTCATTCTGGTCGATCAAATCGAACAAGACATCCGCCAAGGGCTCAGCCCATGGCAAGCGGTCATCGAGTCATCGGTTCGTCGCGCACGGCCTGTGATATTGACGGCAGCCACCGCAATTTTGGCAATGATTCCTCTGACGAGCAGTGTTTTCTGGGGTCCAATGGCCATGGCCATCATGGGTGGCCTGTCGATCGCAACCTTCTTGACCTTGATCAATCTACCCGCGATTTATGTGCTGCTGTTTCGAATTAAACCCGATGCAAAGGCAGCGGCTAGTTGATCATGGCCCTACCGCGCTTTCTAGTCGATCAGCTTGATCAACAGGGTTCAGTGCAACTCGGCGAGGCCGAATCGCATCACGCAGCCCGAGTCCTACGCATGCAACCTGGAGATCCTTGCATTGTATTCGACGGCCATGGATACGAGGCGCAAGCGACCATCGAGACCGTCGATAAAAAATCGGTGCGGGCAGCTTACAACACCCGCCAACTCGCCCCACGCGACCACGATGGCCAATTGCATTTGGCCATCGCAATGCCCAAAGGAGACCGGCAACGCAGCGTAATCGAAAAACTCGTCGAGCTAGGGGTCGATCGACTGACCCCCATCGAAACCGAGCGAAGTGTATCGAAATTCGATGACGAAGGGATCGATCGGCTGAAACGCTACTCCCTAGAAGCTTGCAAGCAATCGCATCGAAACAGGCTCCTGCAAATCGATCCATGCTGCAGATGGCAAGATTGGCTCAAGGGGGTCGCAAGCGAGCCTAACGCAACCATCTGGGTGCTCCACCCCGCATCAGCACTGCGCGAAATCGATTCTGCGGTTACCACGAATGTTGTAGATCGGGCTTTGTTTCTTGCGAGTAAAAAACTTAGCACCGCGGACTCTGCCATAAAGCATCGATTGATTTTCGCCATCGGACCTGAAGGTGGCTTTACCGCTCGAGAGATCCGTGCTGCGGCCCAAGCTGGTTCGAACATCCTGGATCTAGGCGAGCGGATCCTGAGGGTCGAAACTGCCGTGAGCGTCGCTGCTATCCTGGGCAGTATCCAGCTTGCAAAAAACTAATGGGCATACCCACGCGTTCGGATCCCAGATGGCTCTTACGACGATCAGCGGGCTTGAAAAAGGC
>JBJTAQ010001068.1:0-3349 GCA_046090945.1 Pirellula sp. | reverse complement strand
TTGGCGGCGGAATGGTTGGCATGGGTGGCGGCGGTATGGGTGGCATGGGCGGAATGGGCGGAATGGGTGGTGGTATGGGAGGTATGGGCGGAATGGGTGGCGGCCTGATGCGCGTCGAACCAGAACGACCCCGAAAAGTCTCCGTTGCAACTCTCTGCCTCGAACATGGCAAAGCCGATCCGAACCCACGCATGAAATATCGAATCGTTCGACTCTCGGAAGTCAACGCGAAGCCTGAAGTCGCTGAGTTGTGCAAGGCACTTGCACAAGGCAAAGTACCTCAAAACACCGCACAAGCAGCCGCTTGGCACATCGCCAACGGTTTGACTTGGGAAGAACTAGCCAAGAAGCCTCGCGTGATCTCCGAGTACACCGGAATCGAACTCTACTTCTCCGGCTTTGAAATCCAAAACGCTCTTCGACTTACCGCGTTCGTCCAACAAGCTGCTTCGGAAACCCCAACCAGCCCAGGCGAACAAATTCCTTCCTCGGGACAAACGGCGACCTACAAATCTCCCGGCGAATAAGCGAAATCGAACTCGGATTTCCTTACCTTACAACCCAGCAGGCCGACGATTCTACACGTCGGCCTGTTTGCTTTTTAATCCCTTGCTTCCACCCCTTACGACTGCCAAGACTTGACGATTTCCAGACAATGGCGAGGATGAGTCCCTACGTTTTTATCAACCCCTTACCAGGAGCAACCCGCAATGGCCGTACTCGTTACCAAACCCGCACCCGATTTCACCGCCGAAGCTGTCTTGAAGGACGGTTCTTTTGCCAAGCTGAGCCTGAGCCAATTCAAAGGGAAATACGTACTGCTGTTCTTCTACCCGCTAGATTTCACCTTTGTTTGCCCGACCGAAATCATCGCTTTTTCTGACCGGGTCAAAGAATTCAACGACCTGGGGGTCGAGGTCATCGGCGTTTCGGTCGATAGCCACTTCTCCCACTTGGCTTGGCGAAACGTCTCCAGAGACCAAGGTGGCATCGGAGCGATCCAATACGCTTTGGTCGCCGATTTGAACAAGCAAATCTCGCGAGACTATGATGTTTTGCTCGACGATGCCGTAGCCCTTCGAGGTCTGTTCTTGATCGACAAGGCAGGGATTGTTCGGCACCAAGTCGTCAACGATCTACCCTTGGGACGTTCGGTCGACGAAGCCTTGAGGATGGTCCAAGCCCTCCAGTACGTTGAGAAAAACGGGGAAGTTTGCCCAGCTGATTGGAAGCAGGGCAAGCGAACGATCAAACCCGGGGTCAACGAAAGCAAGGAGTTTTTCGGAGCCGAATACAAGAAGTAGCCAGCCGGACGCCATGCGGCGGCCGGGCAAGTGCCTTGGTGTTAAAATTCCCAAGCAATTTCGGGCATTCTAATGGCTGGAGATCCCTCGGTGACCCAATCGAGCCAAGACGGCGATGAACTGACCCATGTCGACCACAAAGGCAACGCCTGGATGGTCGATATTGGGCCCAAATCAGTCTCGGTTCGCAAAGCGATTGCGATCAGCAGAATCTCCATGTCGCAAAAGGCTGCTCGTGCTATCCAGGCCAACGCTCTTGCCAAGGGCGATGCGCTGGGGGTCGCAAGGATCGCTGCCATTCAGGCCGTCAAGGCCACCTCGAGTCTGATTCCGCTGTGCCATGCCATCCCTATCGATTCGGTAGCGGTCGAGCACCGGTGGACGGGTGAACAGGTTCTTGAATGGCAAGTGACTGTGCGAAGTACGGGAAAGACCGGTGTCGAGATGGAAGCCTTGACGGGCGCCAGCGTGGCTGCCCTCTCCATCTACGACATGGCCAAGTCTTTGGACCCAGCGATGGAAATCGGCCCTATCTTCCTGATAGAAAAAACGGGAGGAAGTAGCGGCGATTTTCGGAAAGCGAACTAACCGCCGATGGAATCCTCCGAAGCATCCACGACTCGCACGATCGATCCAGGAAAACTGTCTATCCCCGCCACATCTGCGGCAACGACCACAGCCCATGCAGATGTCAACGAACTGAAGTACCGCGAGGCCTTCGCGAAGGCTTGTCGATGCATCGCTTCTCCTCTGCGAATGTTCGACGAGGAGCTGGGTCGTCAACTTGTTAGCGACAATCCTCAAATTGATCGGGTGCTCAAGTATGTCGCGAGACTGGGTGGAAAACGGCTCCGTCCGGCGCTGACGTTTCTGTCTGCAGAACTCTTTGGACCCAGCACCGACGAGACGATAAGGCTCGCGATGGTTGTCGAATTGGTCCACACCGCCACCTTGGTTCACGATGACGTTCTAGACTCGAGCGGATTGAGGCGTCATCAGCCAACGGTCCACGTCCGCTGGGATGTTCCGACAAGCATTCTTATCGGCGACTGGCTCTTTACCCATGCGTATGGACTGGCCAACGCAGGCGAGTCGACACTACCGGGTCGCTGGATCGCCGCTGCCGCCAAACGAGTATGCGAAGGAGAGATCCGCCAAAACCAAACGATCGGCAATTGGGAACTGACCCAAGAGGAATACTTTGATGTTCTGTCGTGCAAGACAGGTGCCCTGTGCGGCGCGGCGTGCGCCATGGGTGCTTGGTCGACCCAGGCACCGTTGTCGCGTTACGAAGCCCTTGGATCCTTTGGAAACAAACTCGGGCTGGCATTCCAGATTTTCGATGACTGGTTGGATGTCTGGGGTGATCAAGCTCCATCGGGGAAAACGCTGGGCACTGACTTTGCCAATGACAAGCCGACGCTTCCATGGATCTACCTGCTTGGAAGCATGAACTCGGTTGACCGCCAAGCCTGGTTCGAGACCTACAACTCGAACCCTGAAAAAGCAAAACCCGATCTGCAGATACTGCTCAAGCACAGCGACGCGTCTGCGTACACGCTCGGATGTGCCAAAGGTTTCGCCCAGTCGGCCTGCGAAGACCTCCGTCGGGCTGTGAGCGGATTGGAATTGAGCGACCGTCAAACTCAAGCCCTTAGGGCTCTCGAAGAGATTACCAAGGCAAGCGTTTCGCGAGCCGGCTAGTCTCCGGTCTTGGGTACCCGAGCCGTATCGGCTAGAGTATTTCGTATCTTGCTTTGAGTCTCAACTCCAGGGGTACGATGAACGGGGTCTATCAAGTCTGGTGCGATGTCGGTGGGACGTTCACCGACTGCTTTGTGGTAACACCTGAGAACAAGCGACTGAGGCTCAAGGTTCTCTCCCATGGGCGCATGCCCGGCAGCGTTGAGCGTCCTTTGGATGCAACCGCTTGGATCGATCCCAGACGGATCGGTGATCCAGATCGCTTTTGGGTTTCGAGTTCGATCCAACTACTTGACGCGAATCGCCAGTTGATAGGGCAGGGCAGGTGCGTTGGTTTTTGC
>JBJTAQ010001067.1:0-2164 GCA_046090945.1 Pirellula sp. | reverse complement strand
CTTCTTGCTGGTCTTTTTCCCGGAGAGTGTGCGAGCCGTGTTCGACTATCATGCCAGACCGGATCTTCCGAGTATCAGCCTTGAAGACTCGGAAAAATTTCCAGGATCGGGTGCTTTGTCATCTGCCGGTGGTTTACAGGTCGTCGGTTATCACTCGGTAAACCGCAATCGCGACGATATGCTCGGCCAGCATTCCAGAGTTTGGGAGGTCCAAGGTGACGTCGGCCAAATGACTGTATGCCTGGACTTTCCTTTTCGAGGTTGGCATCCCTTGTGGGAATGCTACATCAACTCCGGTTGGGAGCGAATTCGCTCGGATTTGGTCAGCTCGACCGACAGTCCTTTCTTTGAAACCGTGTTGAAGAATGAACTCGGCGATCTGGCGATTCTTCACTTTTCATTGTTCGATGAAAACGGAGATCCTTATGGCTATGAGGGGTCGATGGAGTTTCGAAAACAAGCGCAACGATGGACCAAGACGCTCTTTACACGCAAAAGGCCGGGGGATCCACTGGAGGATCCGATAACCTTTCAATTCCAGCAAATCGCTTACACCGCCACGACCCCAACGGAATCACAGCTTGAGGATCTGCGCCGAAGTTTCGTCGATAGCCGGCAGCAGATCGTTTCGCAGTCAGCCTCGGCACTTCGGAATCTCAAGCAACAGTCTGTAAATGCATCGCGTTAGTCCTCTTCCGGAGACTCCTGAAACCTACTTTAGGTGGGGCCTGCCGTCGCTCGTCTTGGGGGTTGTCACGATCAGTTTGATCGCCATAAGCCATTGGGTAGTCGAGCCAAGGATCACGGCTCAGTACCAAGAGACAGTTCTCGGAGCGATCCAGGAATCCGATTGGTCGTTCGATCAGTATCGGCACGCCGAGCTTGCAGCCCAACGCTTGATGGTCCGTGATCCATTACAAGCCCGCTATCGGCGATGGCACGCAGAGCTCTGTATGAAGATCGCTCAAGTTGCTGGCCGTAAACAGATTCAGTGCCAAAAGGGACCGGATCAAGCGGACCTCGAAAAACAAAAGGTTTGGGGTCAGCTTGCAGCGAACTTTCAAGCCAAAGGGGTTGGATCCCTGCGCAGCGCTACGCGGCTTGATGGTCGTGATGCCCAGTGGGCAAGAGCGTGGATTCTGCGAGAGGATTTGCTAAAAAGTAGGCAGAGATGTGCCAATGATGACCATCGTCTGGACCGATGGCTCGGACGCATGGAAGAATTTACCGCATCGAGTGAGTGGATCGATCCTTCGTTCGTCAATGGGACGATTTCAATCCAACAAGCCTACTGCATGAGTCCCCTAATCGAACCGTCCAAGCGGGACGCTATATTAAAGCGGGGAGTCGATGAGATTCGAACGTATTTGCGCAAAATGAACGGGAACGGTTTGAACGCACTCGACGAATTGAATGCACTAGCTTGGTATGCCGAGGGGCTTGCAAGCCTAGAGCCTGAAGAGGCTAACCGGACAGCCCGGGACGCGATCCTCATGCATGCTTCTAAAATGCAGCGATTGATTGAGGAATCCTCCGTCTCACGTCGAATCGAGGCCATCGACGCCTTGTTTCGTTGCCTGATTCTGGTTTCCGGTGTCGATGAAGCGACCAATTCAGTCCTGAGTCGGATCGATCAGATTCCGCAGCAAGATCAGGGATTGCTGAGGCATGTTGTCGTCGCAAGCCTTTTCCGAGCCTCGGTCTCGGCAGCCAATTACCCTTCGGGTTGTTTTGGCCGTATAGCGATCGGAGGGATGCTTCAGTCTGCTCTGCGTCTAGGGCCGGACCATCCGGAACTCTTGGCCGTGTTGGATGGTTATTTTTTCGATCACAGACAAGGTTTAGCAGGCTTGGAACATTTTTTGAACGCAACCCGCCCAACATCCGAGGACAGGTACTTGGAAAGTCTCAAATGGATGAAAAAAATGATTCAAAACGAGCCCGGAAACAAAGCTGAATTTGATGCGCAAAAGGGCTCAATGCGTGGTTGGGAGACCCAGTCAACGGTAGGTCTGATGGCCTACTGGATTGGTGCTACAAGAAGGTATCGTTTGGAATGGAATAGGATCGAGCCGATACTCAATGCGATGACCGAAGCGCAACCTTCGAGTGGCGATTTAAAATTAGGTCGAGCGATACTAGCTGCCGAAAGCGGTCAGTTGGA
>JBJTAQ010001066.1:0-5879 GCA_046090945.1 Pirellula sp. | reverse complement strand
ACGGACGATTTCAGCTACAACATCACTGAGAATCCCGTGAATATCAACGACCTAAATGCCACGATCTTGCATTGCATGGGAATCGATCACGAGCGGTTCACTTACAAATTCCAGGGATTAGATCAGCGTCTTACGGGCGTTGAAAAACAGAGGGTAGTCACAGAGATTCTCGCTTAGCGCGTGGAATTGCATGTACTAGAAACTTTAATGCCAACCAGTCGCTTTGATTTCCGAAAATACGTTAGTGAACTTCGGAAATCCGGATCGAGTCGCAAGCAGGAGTACGATTCCTTTCACTCGACGATGTCTGGTGCGGACAAGGACAAGCTTGTTGCCAGATCGCATCGTTCTTTTTGGACGTTATTTCGGGAGTTCTGGAGGCTTCTTTCAGGTCATCACCGGCAGATAGCAATCGGATTGGCGACTCTGACGATTTCAACCTTACTGAGTCTACTGCCTCCGTTGGGGACCAAGTTTGCGATCGACTACGCTTTGACCGATCCGCCGAAGGCCGCGCCGGGATGGCTTCCAGTGTGGCTCCAGCAGACCACTGGGATGCGGTTGTTGATATGGATCGCCGTGACGGTAACTGCGTTAACGCTGGTCCGAACGTGCATTCATCTCTGGGGTAGATGGCAGTGCACCAAGGCGGTCAATCAGGTTCAGACGACGATACGCAAGAAGGTGTTCGAGCATATGCTTGAGATGCCATTGCATCGAGTGCAGCTGCTCAAAAGTGGTGGATCGGCTAGTTTGTTAAGAGAGGATGCGGGAGGGATTGCCGATCTGATCTTTAGCATGCTGTATAACCCTTGGCAAGCTATCGTGCAGTTGATTGGCAGTTTAATCGTTTTGGTATTGGTCGATTGGCGACTGCTCGCGGCCGGTCTTTTGCTTTTGCCCGTGGTCTACTTCACCCACCGCACGTGGATCTATCGGATTCGACCTCTGTATCGGGACCTCAGGGCAACACGGCAGCAAATTGACGGGAACGCGACCGAGACCTTTTCAGGGATCCGTGTCGTGCGAACTTTTGGTCGTAAACGAAGCGAGTCGCGTCGATATGTTCGCGGCAGTAATTACGCGGTACGGCAAGTTTTATTGGTGTGGTGGCGAACGCGACTGATTGAGGTTATTTGGGAGGTTCTCATCCCTCTGGCATCGACGCTGTTGCTTGTCTACGGAGGCTGGCAGATCTTACAAGGTCAATTGACACTTGGGGACCTGATGATGTTTCTTGTGTATCTTGCCATGCTGCTCGGTCCGATCGCAACGCTCACAGGCAGCGCCGTTCAATTCCAGAACAACTTGGCAGGTTTGGACCGGATCTTGGATCTGCTCTCGACGGAGACCGAAGCCCAAGAGATTCATCGGCGGGCCGGATCTCATGCAGGGGAACTTGTCAAGGTATCCAAGCAGCAGATTCGTGGTCAGATCGAGTTTCAGGGGGTGCACTTCAAGTATCCTGAAAGCGAGCAGGAAATCCTCTCTGGGATTCGATTCATTGCCGAAGCTGGGCAGACCGTAGCGATTGTTGGGAGAAGCGGTGCTGGCAAGTCGACGCTATGTAACCTCATCGCTCGGTTTTTCATCCCGAGTTCGGGCACGATTCTTATCGACGGTCTGCCTTTGGAACGCATCGATCTTGACAGCTACCGACAGCTACTCGGTATTGTCGAGCAAGATGTCTTTCTATTCGACGGCACGATTGCGGAGAACATCGCTTATGGAAACCTACAAGCCGACCAAGAGTCGATTCAACGGGCTGCCCAAGCTGCAGCGGCTCACGAATTTATTATCAAATCCCCAAATGGATATGATACCAAGATAGGAGAGCGGGGCTTTAAGCTCAGTGGCGGTCAAAGGCAGAGGATCGCGATTGCCCGGGCAATTTTAGCCGATCCAAAAACCTTGATACTCGATGAGGCGACGAGCAATCTGGACAGTGAGAGTGAGCAAGCCATCCAGCAGAGTTTAAAGTTGCTGCTCAAGTCCCGGACATCCTTTGTGATCGCGCACAGGCTGAGCACCATTCAGAGTGCGGATAAGATTCTTGTACTAGACCAGGGGCAGATTGTGCAGCAGGGAACACATGACGAGTTGGTCGAGACGCCGGGGATCTACCAGCAGATGGTAAGATTGCAGACCAACAATCCGATCGCCTTGACCGATTCCTAGTTGTGAATTCACCTAGAATAACGCGAGGGATTCTTCATCGATCCGCTTGGCATGCTCTCCGAATTTTGCCAACTCAAGAGCTTGTTCAACGGAACGAATACCGACGATCGCACCGGTGACAGCGGGGTTCTTCAAAACCCAGGCGATCGCCAAGTGTCCTGGAGAAACTCCGAGTTGGCTGGCGGTACGGGCGACCGATTCGGCGATGCCCAAATTGCGAGAGAGCAAGGGCTCTTGGAAGTGCACGCTGCGGGTTCGCCAATCATCGGTCGGCAGGCTGGCTAATCGGCTGCGTGACATCGTGCCAGTCAGCAACCCGGAACCCATGGGAGAATAAGCGATCACGCCGATTCCTTGGTCGTAACAATAGGGAAGGATCTCTGCTTCGACGTCTCTTCGGATTAGGGAGTAGGGTGGTTGTAGGGAGGTGATCGGGGCGATTGAGGCGATACGACTCATCTGTGTAGCGTTGAAGTTTGACACACCGATCCAACGCACTTTTCCTTCTCGCTTGAGTTCGGCGAGCGTGCCCCAACCTTCTTCGATGTCCTCGTCAGGCTCTGGCCAATGGATCTGGTACAAATCGATGGTTTCGACTTGCAATCGACGGAGGCTGTCCTCGCATTCCTTACGGATCGAAGCATCCTTGAGACACTTGACGATCTGCCGATTCTGATCCCAGTTCCGTTCGCATTTGGTAAAAACATAGGGTCTGTTTCCTGAGTACTTCCGTAGTGCCTCGGCGACGACTTGTTCAGAGTGTCCGAGTCCGTAGACCGCTGCGGTATCGATCCAGTTGATCCCGGCATCCAAAGCTGCGTGGATCGCCCGGATACTTTCTGTGTCATCCTGTTTGCTCCATGAGAATGCCCAGTTATCCCCTCCGATTGCCCAAGCTCCGATACCTACCGGGGTGATCATTAGGTCCGAGTTACCGAGTTGCCGTTTATCCATAGGTTCCGTTCCCGAGTGATGGAGGGGAGATCGTGGGAGATGAATCGAGTGGAGGGAGCGGGATAGGGTACGAGAAACCTGAGATAGTTTCCAGTGTCGCGGCCATCAATTGTTGGAAACAGGGCGTCAAGGACGCTTCTATTCTGTCTGAATTATGCAAAAATTGCGGGAGTAGCGTTTGAACCATTCCCTGGCTGAATTGCGCAAGTCCGTGTCTCAAACTCCTGTAGCCAATCGAATTGAGGAACTGCGCAAGGCTGTAGCAGCCGTGGATCCATCGGCATACCTGGTTGAATCGCGGGTCTTGCGTCGGTTGCTCAAAAAGCGGTCCAAGCATCCGAATTTGGCGATCATCTTGCCTCATGGCGACTCCTGTGTCGCATCGATTTTGGACGTTTTCCGTGCGGTCTTACCGGACGAGCTAGGACTAACTTCGGAGTTGGAAATCGCCAAAGCGCAGGGGGCTTCGAGCGACATCATCTTGATTCGATTGCCGCGTCCTGAGGAGTTGGAACACTGGCCGCTTGAGGAGCTCAAGTTGCTCTTATGGCGTCGGCTTTTTCATGCGCAACTAGATCGTGAACTTAGCCGATTCCAGAACGCTGACCAATTGGCGTATGTCCAGTCGCAGATCGATCAACTAGGACAGGTCGAATTTGACGAAGCCCACCATGTGCTCCGGAACGAACTGCGGTTGCTCCATCCAGACTCGCGTGTGGAAGCATTCTGCGAGTGGGTTGCGCACTACTGGGAGTTCCATGCGTTTGACCCGGGTTGCATCGAGACTTGGTTTCCATCGACGACACAGATCGACCAAGTCGACCGGAAGATCCGATTGGGGCTTGCGATCGAAGACATATTGAGCCGGACCAAAATCCCCGGTGCTGCTTCGATTGAATCACAAAGTCGCGAGGCGCAGGACGAAGCGGTACTGAAGAACACCCAAAAGCGATGGTCGATCGAACTGGGGCAGGGGACATCCGAGCGGATGTATCTGTGGCATATGCGTCGCAGGGATCGCTCGACCGAGCGAGGCAATACTGTTCGGGCGATTATTTCAAGTTTGAGGGGTGCTCGACGAGCGCCTTCGAGGAGCAAGAGATCCAAGGCGGAATCGACTGCCGACTCGGACTTGAGGCTTTTGGTCAAGCGGTTGAGGGAGTCGGTCGGATTTCCACTTTCGGAGAACGACGATTGGCACGAGGTGCTCAAAGCACTTTCGAAAAACGCAATCCAAGGTTTCTGGAATTCCGAAAAGCGCTTGCTCTACGATTTGCAGAAGGTTTGCCTTGACAAGGAGCGAGTTTCCTTCCGGGTCGATCTGCTTCGCTGGGTCACTTCGCTAGGTTCCAAACCGCTTCGACGGCCGCTGTACAATTTGCAAGAAGTTCAGATGGCCAAGCATCTAGCGAGTGCTGCTGGGCGATTGGCACATGTGCGACTGAGTGGACTAGAGCGAGAGAAACTTACACAGTTGCTCGAACATGCTTCCCATCAAGCCGATCAGCAGATGCGACTGCGGATTCGCGAACCGCTCAAGCGAACGCTATTGGATGTCGGGATGTCCCCATCATCTTTCCCTGAGCGGGTGGCGATGGACAAGCTTGTCGAGGATGCACTCGATTGCATCTCGGAGCGCGGATACATATCGATGGGTTACTTTCGAGACGCCGTTAGCAAGAACGACCTGAAACTTCCCGATCTCGACGGTATTCGGGAGGCTTGGGCGGGTGACCGTTTGCTCAAGGCTGATGATCGGCTCGATCAGGTTCTCGATGGCGTCTACCGCCGAGGGGATTTCTACTTGCGGTGGATCCAAATGATCAGCGCCGTTTTCTTTGGATCTCGAAAAGGCCGATTCGCGACTTTATTCCTGATCATACCATTCGGTGGAGCTTTGGTGCTCATCGAGAGCATCAGCCATGTATGGCATAAAATTCATGACTGGTTTGGACGGCACGAGGTTAGCGAACCGAGTTCCTTGCAATCAGCCGAAGCTGTGGAGGAGGCCGACGCGGTCACTTCTTCTGGTCAGGTGTCAGGATCTACCGAATCGACAGGGGACTCGGTGGCTAACAAGTCGACCACATCGGATTCCGAACTGGCAGATTCGGTCGAGCGAGTCGCGACAGCTTCAGCAGACGAACCACAAGCGCCAACTTGGTCACCCATGGACCACTTCAGTTTGCTAGACGGTCCGCCCAATGACCAGAGCGTATTGTTGCCGCCTAAGACGGCCGACCAAGCGGTTGATCAGATCGTTTCGAACCAGATGAACATCATTCCATTGGTTATCTTTCTGGGTTTCTTCTTGATGGCCCTGATCCATCTACCCAAATTCAGGTTGATGATTTGGAAACTGTTGCGATGGTTTGGTCAACTGCTCTATGCGATCTGCATTCGATTGCCCCAAAAGCTATTGCCATGGGAGTTGATCCAAGGAATCATCGGGCATCGCTGGACGCTTTTGATTTGGTCCTACGCACTGAAACCAGCCCTGCTATTGCTGGCTGTTGAATGGCTCGTATTTCGGTCTTGGACGGGCACCTCGGCGCATTACACACGATTAGGAGCCGAGTTTTTGACGCTCAGCGGGCTGATGAATACTCGCATAGGACGTGACATTCAAGAAGTCTTGTTTGAAGCAGTCGGTGGAGTTTGGAATCTTTTGCGGCTGCGATGGTTTGTAATCGCGATCGATTGGATTGTCGAGGCCTTCCGCAGCATGCTTTTAGCGTTCGAGCGGT
>JBJTAQ010001065.1:0-1206 GCA_046090945.1 Pirellula sp. | reverse complement strand
CCCCCCCCCCCCCCCCCCCCCCCCCCCCCCCCCCCCCCCCCCCCCCCCCCCCCCCCCCCCTTCCCCTGCAAAAGAGTACGAGTACGATTAGGAGTCAGCATTCGTTGCCAGGGTACTTTACCAAGAACCGAAGAATCGTTTTTATAACATTACTTGAAAATGCCTCACCAAGCCGTTGCTGGAATCATCGTTGTACTATGCTGCTTGCTTTTTCAGTTCACCCCGGTTGTTGGTTTGGCCCAAGTTCAGGACGTGCAGGCCTTTCCCAAGCCGGATTCGATCAAGGGCCTCCAAGTTCAAATGGTTGATGATGCGATCAAATTGGGGGTCAGACACGGCGCGATCAATTTTGCCCTGAATGGAATGTTTGCTAGTGAGAATCAATCCGATGCTGTGAAATGGAACAGTGGCGGAAAGACTTACTATTTCTCGTCAAGCTATCTGGCCAATATCGATCGCCAAGTTAAAACACTTTCGGATGCTGGGATCATTGTTTACTTGATCTTATTGGCGATGCCTACGGGAAATCCTGCTGTGGATTCTTTGGTCATCCAACCGGAGGCGGTCAAGGATCGCAGCTACACCGTTGCGGCTTCGAATGTCCAAACTGAGCAAGCGGCAGCTTGGCTGCGCGCGGCATGCGAATTTCTTGCCGATCGATACTCGGGCAAAGAAACTCCCTACGGACGCGTTTGGGGTTGGATCATTGGCAACGAAGTAAACTCGCATCATATGTGGCACTACCGGGGCCCGAGCACTCTTGAGGAGCTTGTTGATGATTATGAAAAGATTGTTCGCATCTCTTACGAATCACTTCAGAAGTCCTCGCAGAACGCTCGAGTCTACTTGTCGCTAGATCATCATTGGACCCAATCCCATACACCAGACTTTCCCACCAAATCGGTTCCCGGCAAAGATCTTATCGACGCGTTCGCGAAACTCGCCAAGCAGCGGGGCGATTTCCCTTGGCATCTGGCATACCATCCCTACCACTCGAACTTGTTTCGAGTCGACCTGTGGGCTGATCCGCAAGCTCGCGTCCAAGCCGACGCGCCGAAGATTACGTTTCGGAATTTGGAAATCCTCTGCGAGCACATGAGGCGACCAGAGCTGCTTTGGAACGCGCAGCCCCGAAGTATTATTTTGAGCGAACAAGGGTTCCACAGCAAGCAAACTCTGAAAAGCGAACAGGAGCAAGCTGCCGCT
>JBJTAQ010001064.1:0-1632 GCA_046090945.1 Pirellula sp. | reverse complement strand
GAACCGGCAATCGAACATGGTAACCGATTCGATAAACGGCAAGCAGAAACAACGTCAAGAGAATCTTCTGACGAAGTTCAGGGATGGAAAACACGACCCGCAATTTCTCAAACATGTTTTCAATGTTCCTGGATCGAGATCAGCGAAAGGACGCGAAAGGAATAACAATTACTATAACAAAGACAAAGGCTGACGGCACCAGAGCGACGTCAGCCAATAGACCAATAGGGTGGGGCAAAAGGAACCAGGGGGGATTAACCCTTGGCCTTCGTCTCCGCGACCCGTTGCTTAGGGGTTCTCTTGGCTGCGACGATCTTAACTGATCCTCCGGCCGCCTCGACCTTTTCCTTGGCTGTTTGGCTGATTCGAGTAACCACCAAGTTGAGTTTCTTGTTGACTTCACCACCACCGAGAATTTTTAGTTCGTCGAAACGGACTTTTACAAGTCCTTTGTGGCGGATATCGCTTGGGGTTACTTGAGCTCCGTCGTCGAACGCCGAGCAAATTGACCCGATGTTGATTCCTACGACTTCCTCGGCGAATTGGTTGTGAAACCCGCGTTTAGGAGTCCTCATGTAGATCGGCGTATCCCCACCGTTGAACATCGGATGGCGACTGTAACCGCTGCGGGACTTGTGACCATCACGGCCACGACCCGAGGTTTTACCAGTCTTGCTGCCGACACCACGGCCAATCCGCTTGCGAGGGCGATTGCCTACGATTCCTTCGTTGACTTCTTCTAAGTTCATGACAGGTTCACCCCTCTGAGTCGCTCGACATCTTCACGTGTCCTGAGTTTCGACAGCGCGTCGAAGGTGGCTTTGATCAGGACCGTCGGATTGTTCGAGCGGAAGCTTTTAGTAAGAATATCTTGAATGCCTAGAGCTTCGCAAACCGAACGAACGGCTTGGCCGGCAATAATACCAGTACCTGGACTGGCAGGCATCAACAGCACATGGGCAGCTCCATAATGACCACTGACTTCGTGGGGAATAGTCCCATTAACGATCGGGACCTGGATCATTGCGCGACCAGCAGCTTTCTGCGCCTTGGCCACGCTCGGAGGAACTTCATTGGCCTTGCCGTACCCATATCCAACCTTGCCCCGACCGTCTCCCACGACGACCAACGCAGCAAAACTGAAGCGACGGCCCCCTTTGACCACGGCCGCACACCGCTTGATTTTCAGCACGCGGTCGATCTGTGCATCGCCTTGCATGGATTCGTTTGACATAGTTTACTCGCTGATTTATTTGCAATTCTTAGTAGTTAGAAGTCCAACCCCGCTTCGCGGGCCGCATCCGCGAAAGCTGCCACGCGACCATGGTACTTGTAGGCACCTCGGTCGAAGGCCACTGCTTTGATCCCCTGGGCCGAAGCTCGCTCGGCTAGGATTTTACCCAACTGGGCGGCCGCAGCGCAGTTGCCGCCATAACCGACTTTGTCACGCAAGCCCTTTTCCGATGACGAAACCGAGCAAAGTGTCTTGCCGGTCGCATCGTCGATCACTTGGCAAGCGAAGTTTTTAAGCGATCGGTACACGCACAACCTCGGTCGCTCGGCAGTGCCACGCACTCGTTTACGAACTCGGTACGCCCGACGCTCTCTTTGTCCATCGACTACTTTGCGAAT
>JBJTAQ010001063.1:0-1678 GCA_046090945.1 Pirellula sp. | reverse complement strand
CCGAAGTCCAGTTCCCCAAATCGCGATTTCAGCGGTTTGTTGGTGCTGCTATCGATCAATTCCAGCATCGGAGTGCTTGGGTAATTCACATGCCCAATTTGCTGGAACCGAATCGCGTCGGCCAAGATCGCACCACCGGAGAGTTCAATGCGAAGAACGTCGCCAGAGTTAATATTCGCAGAAGAAACCAAATCAACCCATTCGGCGTTATCTGCGCGGAAACTAGACGCATTGGTCAGCGGCGATTTCTGATGAGTTAGCACAACGGTTCGAGTTTGAGTTCCCCAGGTCACCTTATAGGTGGCTTTAGCATCCCCAAGTGGCAAAGCAGCCCACGTTGCCGAGATGCGGTAATTTGCTGTTGGTAGATCTCGCTGCGTCCAGCTAACCGTATTCTTCGACGAAGATCGACCGATATCTTGAGTACCACCATAAGTTCCGACTTGACTGGTTGTCGTCATTGCTCCTGTCACTCTAGCATAGCCAAGAGATTGATTATCGATGAATCGAGGCATTTGAGCGACACTTCCGACTCTTGCTGCTATCGGCATTTTAAATACCGACTCGTTAACGTCGTTGGTTTCAAGAAGCAATTCCCCAAAGTGATATCCGGGCTTCTGTGTATCCACTACAACTCTCAAAATCGCGGACTTTCCAGGTGCAATCGACACGTCCCCTGCTGACTCATAGATGATCTCGGCCGATGAGAAGCCATCTGGGAGCGACCTGCGATTTGCGCCCTCTAAAAGCAATCCATCGACAATTCGGAATTGGGACTCCGATGTCACATCCGTTCGATCCACCAAATTGAGTTTGAGCGGTTGAACTCCTAGATTGACAATTCGGAAATCTCGATAGGCTTGGGCTCCGAGATAGAAGTCCCCAAATTCCGTTAGTGTCAATCCGCTGGCGATATCGTTGCCGCTGAGGATATCGATCGCTCGGATTTCAGCCGAATTATTCCTCACCCGCTCAACCCTGAGTCCATCCGCCAGGAAGTAGGTCAGATTATTTGCGTTATAGTCGATATTGAAGTAGCGGTCGTCGCCAATCTGGACAGGTGTCCCATAGTCATACCACTTCTGCCCTAGGTAGTTGCCCGCGACCGGTTCGGTCTTCTGGTTGATCAACCGTTGCGAAACGGCATTTCCATTGCGATCTCTCACCACAACTCGCGGGGTGTAGGTAATCGCTGGTTCAGGATCTGGCCAACTGAGCGAAACCGTATAAGGTCCAGGGCTCAACTTGCTGAAATTCCAGCCTGCAGTATTACTGGTATCACTCTTGGTTGCTGTGGAGTAGTAGGCATCACCGCCAAGCGCAGAGGGCCGCAAGATTCGAGTGCCACTTCCAATATCAAACCATTCACGATCTCCGTCGTCCAGGATCATTGGTGCCGCATCGGTCCATTCCATAGTTTCAAATTCATAGTGATCAAGACTACCCAAACCTGCAACCGAAAGTATGTCACCGCTGTCTGTAACCTGATTGCCGTACGTCCTTATTCGCAATTCATCACCCGGGTATCCCGTCGGATGGTCGACCTGCAGACCACCCTTGAGGGTTCGGGGCGTGGTTGTTGGATTTACATAGATAACATCTGCATAGCGGCTACCGATAAAGCTCTCGATCGAACTTCGATTCCCATTCACTTCCTCCCGCATCAGCGTGATGGATG
>JBJTAQ010001062.1:0-5585 GCA_046090945.1 Pirellula sp. | reverse complement strand
GCTGAGCTCCCCCGTTCGCCAACCGATCTAAATGAGGGGTTGGTATCTCACTCCCGTGCCATCCGACATCTTTCCACCCAAGATCATCCAAACCGAGACGACGACCATGTCGCGAGTACTGCTTTTCACGATGGCCTTGATGGCTATCGATCCGATCAAGTCTCTGGCGCTTGCGCAGTCGCCTCCTAGCAGGGAATCACGGCCGAATATCGTCGTGTTGCTTGCTGATGATCTTGGGTGGAAAGATGTCGGATGGCACGGGAGAGAGATACCAACCCCTCATTTAGATCGGTTGGCGAACGGGGGAGCTCAGCTCGACTCCTTTTACGTCCAGCCAGTTTGCTCACCGACTCGAGCTGCGTTGATGACGGGACGCTATCCGATGCGGCATGGATTGCAGGTTGGTGTCGTGAGGCCGTGGGCCCAGTATGGACTACCGCTCCAAGAGCAAACCTTGGCCCAAGGCCTAAAGTCTGCCGGTTATGCAACAGCGATTGTTGGCAAGTGGCATTTGGGGCATTTCAAGCCCGAGTATTTGCCGACGCGCCGAGGGTTCGACCATCAGTATGGGCATTACAACGGTGCGATTGATTACTTTGATCACACCCGCGACGGTGGGTTCGATTGGCATCGAGATGACCAGGTCTGTCGAGACAAGGGGTATTCGACCCATTTGATTGCAGATGAAGCGGTAAGACTCGTCGAGCGATATGCGGGTAAGCAACCTTTCTTCTTGTACGTTCCCTTCAATGCAGTCCATGCGCCCCATCAAGTACCAGAGAAGTACCTTGAGGCGTTTGGGCAGCTCAAGGGAGATCGAAAAATCTATGCTGGGATGCTGACCGCGATGGACGAAGCCGTCGGGCGGATCGTCCAAGCGATCGAGTCGGCTGGAGAGCAATCCAACACCATTTATTTTTTCTCAAGCGACAATGGTGGTCCGGCACCGGGCAAGGTCACCGACAACGGCCAGTTGCGGGCGGCCAAGGGAACTGTTTACGAAGGGGGAGTGCGAGTACCGGCCTTCATGACTTGGGAGGGCAAGATACCGGCAGGTTCGATCGTTCGAGCGCCGATGCATATGGTGGATATGTATCCGACGCTATTAGGGATCGCGCAGGCCAAGGTCGATCAGAAGCTACCGTTGGATGGTTCGAATATGTGGGAGGTGATTGCCCAGGGCAAGACGGCGGCGGATCGGGAGATACTGCTCAATGCTGCTCCGAGCTGGGGCGCGTTGCGGTCCGGCTCATGGAAGCTGGTGGTCAACGGTGGCAAGTCGCAGCAGAATGCAGATGGACAGGAGGAGTCCGAGCCCGAAGCGCTCGGGGTCAACAAACTGGAGTTGTTCGATTTGAGCATTGATCCAAATGAGAAGAGTGATTTATCCAAGCTGCAACCCGAACGGGTCAAGGAGCTATTTGAGCGTTGGAAGCATTACCGATCTGAGGCGTTGCCCCCGAAGGGTAAACCCAAGCCGAAGGATTTCGAATCGCCGGCTGTTTGGGGCCAATAACGACTCAAATCTATCTTTTGTGGACCTCTCTGTGCTCCCCTGAGACTCTATGGTCTAAAAAACCTTGTCCGTAGAAAGATTCAAAGTTTCCGATTGCTGTATACTTTGTAGGCCTAATGGTTTCGAGCCCCCTTTTTTACGATCGATCCTACCATGAAGATGAACCGAATTGCTTTGACTCTGGCCCTGTTTTTCACCGCGACTGCTAACCTACCGAGTCCTGGCGACGGATCACTGTTTGCTCAAGATGCCAAGCCGCAGGCGAAGAAGGAATCCCAGGCGGAGTCCAAGATCGAGTGGAAGAAACTTTTGCCCGCAAGTGGACTCGAGGGCTGGGAAAGCACGAACTTTGGTGGTGAGGGAGAAGTCCAAGTAAAAGAAGGGGTGCTGACACTCATGCCCGGGGGCCCTCTAACGGGGATTACCAAGCTCGGCAAAGACTTTCCCACCGAGAACTTTGAAATGCAATGGTCAGCCCAACGCATCGATGGTTCGGACTTCTTCGTCGGCATCACTTTCCCTGTCGGCAAAGAGCACTGTTCGCTGATCGTCGGTGGATGGGGTGGCGGTTTGGTGGGCATCAGTAGCATCGATGGGAACGACGCGAGCGAAAACGAAACAGCCAGCTTCCGAAACTTCAAAAATGGGCAGTGGTACAAATTCAAGGTTCGTGTCGATTCGAAGAACATCACGGTTTGGATGGACGACGAACAGATTCTGGAAGTCCCCCGTCAGGACCGCAAGTTCTCGGTGCGAGCTGAAGTCATGCGATCGCGTCCGCTTGGATACTGCTCGTACCAATCCAAAGTGGCCGTCAAAGATTGGGTCTACAGGAGTTTGGAAACGAAGTAGCGTTAGCCTTTGAGGAGAATCTCGATGCAAAGGGTCGGGAGTCGGTCCAGGAGGACCCCGGTGGCGCTGCTGAACCTGCTTTCGCAACCAGCTCGAACGCTGGCGTGTGTGCTTGGGGTCTCATTCGCGTTGCTTCTGATTTTCATGCAACTGGGTTTCCGCGGCGCGGTGGCTAACACCGCCAATATCGTCTATGGAAAACTCGAAGGAGATCTTGTCTTGAGATCTCCCGACTACGTTCACCTGTACGAACCTCGTATGTTCGATCGAGGGTGGATGCGGATGGTCTCAGGCCATCCGATGGTCGATCGGGTGGATCCTTTTTTCATCATGCTCATGCGTTGGCAAAACCCGCCAAGGCCAGCCGAGTGCACCCAAGCGCCACCGGACGGTTCGTTTCGAACCGTTGGAATGATGGGAATGGAGATTGAACATCCGGTATTGAATGTCCCGGAGATTCGCGAGCAAATCGGCAAGCTGAAGAATCCCGATGCGGTCCTAGTGGATAGGGCGACGAGGGCCGAGTATGGGCCGGGAGACTGCAAGCGGTTTTCGGATAGGGACATCGGCAGCCCACTGGAGCTCGGGAATCGTCTGTCTCATATCGCAGGTCACTTCCAGCTCGGGACCGGCCTCGCTACAAACGGGGCGGTTCTATTGAGTGATGTGGGATATTCGCTTCGCTCAGGCGTCGACACCAGGCAGCGTGTATCGCTGGGGCTGGTCCGCTTACGACCTGGCGTCGATGCCCAGGAGGCTAAAAACTCCTTGATCGCATGGTTGAGCCAGCGAGATCCCCGGTGCTTGCAGGAGATTCAAATACTAACGATGAAAGAGCAGCTCGCATGGGAGCGATCGCGATGGTTGCGAGAGACTCCCATCGGCATGATATTCACCATGGGCGTGATTTTATCGTTCATCATTGGAGCGGCGATCGTGTACATGATCTTGGCCAACGATGTCTCGAATCGACTTCCGGAGTACGCCACACTCAAAGCGATGGGGTATTCGCATTTAGCGTTGGCAAGGATTGTGCTGATGCAGTCATGGCTCTTGGCGCTGATCAGTTATTTACCTGCTGCTTTAGTCAGCTATTTGCTCTATGAATTGACCGCTGGTTTATCAAAAATACCTACCACGATGACATGGGAACGCCTATCGGGAGTGCTCGCCATGTCTTTAGTCATGTGCAGCGTATCAGGTTTTATGGCGATGTTGCGGCTTTGGAAAGCCGAACCAGCATCGTTGTTCTAATTCGAGCCTAACAACATCGATGCAAACCCCATTGGCTTGGTTGAACGTGACGTCAAATCCTGGGCGGGTACTTCTCAATGCCCTTGGGATTGGATTTGCTGTTGTCTTGATGTTCACGCAAATCGGATTCCTGTACGGGCTTTTCGACAGTGCTGTCGAGGTTATCCGCTTGATGAAAGCCGACTTGGTAGTTCTCAGTCCAGCAAGATACACGGTTCCGAGCGAGCAGCGTTTCGATTACGGGTTGATCGATCGGGCCAAAGGAGTCGCGGGAGTCAACCAGGTTATACCTTTGTACATGGATCGGTCGCTTGCGGTCGCTCGGGTCGAAGGCCACGTATCGCGATCGATCCGAGTGTTGGGGGTCCCTGTCGACGCGAAACCATTTACCGACGAGCCCATGAACCGACGTTGCGAAGAGCTCTCGGATGCGAGGATGGCATTGGTCGACCGACGGAGCAAAGAGACTTATGGATTTGAGAAAAGGGATCTGGCCAAGCTCCGTGCTCAGAACGTGGAGCTCTCCGGCCAGCGCGTCACGCTTCGCGATTGGGTGACGATCGGCACCGACTTTGTCTACGACGGGACGCTCATCGTCAGCGAGGCTGGAGTGGAGCGGTATTTTCCAACTAGAAACGGACGCGGACAACCCTTGGCGGCCGTCGATCTCGGATTGATCCGCTTGGAACCAGGTTCGCAGATCGAGCAAGTTCGCAGCAATCTACAATCGGTACTGGGTAATGGGGTCGAGGTTTTCACGCACCGCGAGTTGGTCGATCGAGAAATTGGCTTTTGGGCCAGAAACACACCCATCGGGATCATCTTCTCTATCGGCACGATCATGGGAATGTTGATCGGTGTGATCATCTGCTACCAGATACTCTTTACTGACATCCAAGACCATTTGCCTGAGTATGCGACGCTCAAGGCGATGGGATACGGTCCTGGATATTTTCTAAGATTCGTCTTGGCACAAGCCTTCTATCTGTGCATGTCCGGTTTCATTCCGGGTTGGATTGTCAGTTGGTTTCTCTACCAATGGCTCTCGGACTGGACGGGGCTTGTGATGCGTCTGCAACCCGACCGAGTGTTCATCGTCGGTATGCTGACACTGATCATGAGCATTCTGAGCGGTCTGCTTGCCGTTCGAAAACTTTGGAGAACCGATCCAGCAGCGTTGTTTAAGTAAAAGGGCAAGTGATAGTCTCGCCAAAAAGAAAGCACCCCACCGAGACGGTAGGGTGCTAATCTTCTGGGTCACTAACTTGATTCTAAGCAGTCCGCTTAGAACGTGAAGACTACGTCGCCACCGACGGCAGCTTGGCTAGCTGCGTTATCCTCGTTGAATCCATATCGGCTCTTGTCCCATACCCAGCGAACTTCGGGTCGGAACAGGAGGTTGGCATGGGCTCGGTAGTTCACGCCGGCGGTGTAGTTGTACAACTCGTCGTTTTGAGCTTCATCGAAACCCGATCCGCTGTAGTTGAACCACTCAAAGCGTTGGCCAAGAGCCCATCGATTATTGAGTTGGTAGATCAGGTAGTTGATGTTACCGAAGGTGTTTCGCGCGGTAATCCCCGAAGCGTTCTGGGTGTAGAGAACGTCAGTTTGGCTGATGTAGGTCAGCTTGTCGGTCAGATTACCGATCAACATCACGTTCTGAATACCGCCACGCTCGCCAGCGTTGAACGACTTGGCCTCGCCGAATCGACCTAGGACTGAGTTCCATAGGAACGTCCAGCGATCGTTGACCTTGGTCTTGATACCGCCGATGTAAGCATCGCCGTTGTCTTCAAAACCGGAGTCCCAACCCATGACGTATCCATTGAACAACTGGGTGTCATCGCTGACCTTGTAGGTCGACAGAGCACCGGTGTGGGTGAATGGCTCCGCGTTGTAGAAGGTGAACTGACGGCTGTAGAAGAAGTTACCGGTCGCAGCCACCACTTCGTTGCCGATGATG
>JBJTAQ010001061.1:0-1792 GCA_046090945.1 Pirellula sp. | reverse complement strand
TGTACATTGGGTCACTGACTACCACCAACATTTCGCAGCATGACGGAGTTGAGACCTGTTTCGGCGTACGAAGTCGTCGCCGAAACCGCCCTCTACTGGCGCGGCTCTCAAGACCGCCGCAAGCGGTGGTCTGGGTGACTTCGTAGGCCCCACTTTCCATTGGCTGGATCCATCCGTACTTGGACCGTTGCCAACCATGCTGCTCGATGCTCGAAATCGGTTTTACGACTTCGAATCGAGGTAGTTGCCGGCCGAGCCATCCATAGACTCGATCAGTTCTGGGCCACCGGCAATATCGCACTCCATCCGACCGGCCTACGGATTGAAGCCAGGTAAGATGGGACGATGGGGAAACTATCGGCCAGAGCCTCAAAATAGCTTGAACCCCCTCAGTCATTTTTCAGAAAATGTGGCTACATAAGAACTTACGCAAGCTTTGACGAACCGTTAATCTGTGCTGAATGCATCGATCACAAGGTGGAATAAATTGCCTAATGTCGCAAGCTCGGTGGTGTTTTTTGCCGATGTGATACAATCGGTACAGACTACCTTGCTGCAGGGGCATCACCTTTGGCCTTTCAGTTCGGCGGTAACAAGTTAACCCAAGCCCACCAAACGGATGAGAATCACTTACTTGACCGCAGGCGCCGCCGGCATGTTCTGTGGCTCTTGCATGAACGACAATACCGTCGCCAAGGAGCTCATCAAGTCGGGGCACGACTGCGTTCTGATGCCTGTCTACACGCCCATCCGCACCGACGTCGAGGACATGAGCGTCGACCGAGTCTTCTTGGGTGGCGTCAACGTTTTTCTAGCTCAAAAACTTTCTCTGTTTCGCATGCTGCCCCGCTGGATGATCGGATGGCTCGACCATCCGATGGTGATCAAGATGCTGACGGCCAAAGCTGGGAAGACCAGCCCTGAACTATTGGGGGAATTAGCCGTATCGATGCTCGATGGGCTCGATGGCAGGCAGAGTCAGGAGTTCACCGAATTGCTGAATTTCCTGCAAACGAATATCCGCCCTGACACGATCCTCCTGACGAACCTGCTCATTGGTGGCGTGATCCCGCAGATGTCGACCAACGCCGATGTTTGGGTGATGCTCCAAGGGGACGATATCTTTCTGGATTCGCTCGGTGCCTCACATCGCCAACAAGCCATCGAGATGATGCGTCGTTTGGTCTCTTACACGAAAGGCTTCATCAGCCATTCGCATGCTTACGCTCAATCCATGCAAAAGTTGTTCGAAATTCCGCCGAACAAGTTGCATGTGGTGGGCTTGGGGCTGCAAACCGAGGACTTTTTCGGAGCCAACTCTCCAGCGGTTGCAGACGTGGATAGGTCGGTCCATTTGGGGTACTTGGCCCGCATGGCTCCGGAGAAGGGGTTGCACCGGCTCGTCGATGCTTTTATCGAGCTCAAGCGAAAACCTCGCTGGGAATCGCTACGACTTTCGCTCGCCGGTTGGATGGGGCCTCAGCACTCCGAGTATTGGAAGGAGCAACAAGCCAAACTGCGCCGAGCCGGCTTGGATAGCCAGTGGAGCTATGCTGGGACGCTGAGTCGAGGCGATAAAATCAGCTACTTGAGCCATCTGAACCTCTTCAGCGTTCCGACCGAGTATGCGGATCCTAAAGGGATCTTTTTGCTCGAAGCAGTCGCGGCCGGGTTGCCCTACGTGATGCCCGATCATGGGGCGTTTCCCGAGCTGCATCAGAGGATCCAGCAAAAGGCCGGTGCGGGATTTTCCGGAGCATTGTACCGCCATGACGATCCGGGGGATTTGGTA
>JBJTAQ010001060.1:0-7934 GCA_046090945.1 Pirellula sp. | reverse complement strand
CGGTTTCGCCCCGGTGATCAACACGATTGGCAGTATCATCCAAAAGGGCAAATTCGACAGTTTGAACTGGATGTTCGCTGGCTCTCTGCTGCTTGGCATTCTCGGTGCCGTGACGGTACTACTCAACGCGCCCAAGGCGGCTCCTCATGGCAAACCAACCGGACCAACAAACCCTTCTGAAGAATCCAAAGTTCCTGCGATTCCGGATAAGGCCACTGCAGTGCCGAATGAAGCTTCACCGATCGATTCCTCGAAACCTAGTTCCTAGCGTTTTGATCGGCTATCGGTTTTTTGGGCTGCGAGGGCTTTTGGGTTATACTAGCGAGTCGCTCCTGTCACTATACGCATGCGAAAGTAAATCGAAATGGCCAACACACGACGCGAATTCCTCTCCAAAGTTTCCTCTGCTGCCGCATTGGGTGGTTTGTCTGCAAGCTCCGTTGCTGCTTGGGCTTCCCCCGCTTCCTCGGGCGATTCACCTTTGGGGATCGCGGTCGTCGGACTTGGATCGCAAAGTCAACAGGTCCTATCGGCTGATCTTGCAACGAGCCCCTGGTGCCGCATCGCTGGACTCGTTTCTAGCAACCCGAACAAAGCTCAAAGTTACGCGAGCCGTTTGGGCATCTCCCGCCGACAACTCTACAACTATGAGAGTTTTGATCGGATCGCTCAAGACGAGTCGATCGACATCGTCTACCTCGCGATTCCCAACACCATGCATTGCGAGTTTGCACTTCGAGCAGCAGCGGCGGGCAAGCATGTTTTCTGTGAATCTCCGATGTCGGTTAGCTCCGAGCAGTGCCGCTTGATGATCCAGGCTTGCAAGGACAACTCGCGTGCATTGGCTGTTGCCAGTTCGCCCTTGGTGCGGCCTTTGGGTTGTTTGGGCAAGGTGCAATCGATCGAGGCAGCTTGTGGGTTTGAAGTCGATCCCCGAGCCTCTTGGCGATTGGAGCGTCAACTGGCTGGCGGCGGAGCGCTGCTTCAAGCAGGCATCGACGTGCTTCGCACCCAACGTCTATGGGCGGAATCGACTCCTCGTTGGGTGATCGCCCAGGAAACCAAGACCGATACCGCTCGATTTGCACAAGTCGAGGAGTCTGTCACCTGGAGTTTAGGTTTTGAGAATGGTGCGATCGCTCATGGAGCCGTCAGCCTCAACTACCGAAGCCGGGGTCACCTGTGCGTCCAAGGACAAATTGGGAGCTTCAAGTCTGAATTCCCAGATGCAAATCTCCATTGGACCCGAGCCAATCAGCTTGAGACTTTTGCTGCTTCGATCTTAGGCAAGCCGATTTTTCCAGATAACCGTTTCAATCGTCTCGATGCCCAAGAGTCTCTCGAAGACATCTGGCTCGCCGAATCGATTTTGCAATCGATCCAAGAACAACGTGAAATACAATTGGGTTAGTCTGTACCTGGTTTTATTGAAAGCAACCCAAGCCGAAGAGACACAAGCCCTTGGATGCGAGCAACTCTTGGGAAGCATCGTCCCTTGAATCCAATACCGAAGTCCAGCTCTATCCGACGATCGGTTATCCCATCGATCGAGGGTCGCTTTGGCGTATTCAGGTCCAGGGTCGCATCTGCCAGAACAACGCACCGTCGCTGACCAAACGGTTGCTCCTGAAGGCTCTGATTCGAGCCCTTGAACTCGACGAATCGACCGCTAAGAGCCGGATGTTTCACGATCGTATCCATGGGTTTTTGGTAAGCCCGCTATCCCGCGAGCGGATACACGTTTCGATCAACAATCAGATGTATGTCTTGCCCAAAAAATCCAGATCCAGCGGTTTGTTTCAATGCCGACTCGATCTGCCTCGACGATCGCTCGATTCGAGTCGCCCGTGCATGATTCGTTGGGACAACGGAATTCGACCGATATCGAGCCCCGTTTTTTTGGCAGGGGATAGCGGTATAAGCGTCATTTCGGATATCGACGACACCATCAAATACACCGATGTTTGCAGCCAGCGAAAAATGCTGAGGCGAACTTTCGCAGAACCATTTGTGGCGATCGAGGGGATGGCCGAGGTTTATCAGCAGTGGGCCAACAATGGGGCGATGTTTCATTATGTCAGCAGTAGCCCTTGGCAGATCTACGACTCCCTGCATGACTTCCTCGATGCCGCGCAGTTTCCAGTCGGCAGTATGCATCTGAAGTGGTTCCGGCTCCGAGATGAGCTGATCAAAAAGTGGTTGATCATTCGTCGCAAAAGCAAATTTGGCGTGATCAATAACATGATCAAGCGTATGCCAGGTCGTCACTTCGTTTTGGTTGGAGATAGCGGCGAAAAAGATCCTGAGATGTATGCCAAGATTGCTTCGAAGTATCCCAAACAGATCGTCCGCATCTGCATTCGTCAGATCGACGCCAATCCGATCGACCCTCCTCGATTGCATCGCATCTACAAACGCTATGGCATGATCGTGCCTATCCAAGTCTACTCCAGCGCCAAACAACTCGGCTCCTCGCCAGCCTAAATTTCATGCTACCAAGGTCATTCGCTAAGGTTCAGATTCAACTGTTAAATGGCACAGCAATCGCGCTGGTACTGGGCCTAGGATTTTTGGTAGGTTGCCAATCAAGAACCGAACCTGCGATGACCACCGAGCAACCAATTGCAGGCGAGGGACTCTTAGAATTGATCGACAAAACTCTGGAGTTCAATCGCGATCGGCGAATCCTGTCGACAGATCGAAATGCCGCCTGGCAGGTTGCTCATGGCGCAGTGGCTTACGGAAAAGAACTCAAGCTACAGGTCGATGGCAGAACCGTTTCGGCTCTGGAGCACCTCTTCCAAGGTGGCCAGATGCGCGGATGGGATCTTGCACTCGGAAAGTTGATTTCAAGTACCAACCGACCGAGCGTGCAGGCGTATGTCGAAGCGGGCAGTTATGTAGGACAGGGACATGTCGATCAGTTTTTAGGATATCTTTCCCAGGCCTCGCTACCACTAAACACGCCGATTCAAATCGACGATCAAACAGTGACGCTCGAAGACTGGGGCAGAACAGCACAATTTGAAATACCAAATAACCCCTATCGAGAATATAGCTGGACATTGATCGCCCTTACCAATCTCTTCCCCGACGACTTTACCTGGACCGCCGCAGATGGAAATTCGTGGACACTCGAATCCTTGGCGGAATTCGAGGCCAAGCAAGACTTGGCGGAGAGCCCATGCGGTGGGATGCATCGACTCATGGGATTGGCTCACACAGTGCGCTATTGGAAGAATCGCGGGATGTCGTTCAAGGGTGGTTGGCTAGCGGCCAAGCAGAAGGTGGAACAGGCCGTTGAGACGATCAAGCGCTATCAAAACTCGGATGGGACTTTTTCCGCCAACTACACCATCCGACCCGGGACCAGCGCTGATTTGAGCACACGAATTGGGACGACTGGCCACACGCTCGAGTTTCTTGCGTATGCACTAGAGCCCCAGCAGTTGCGTGAACCTTGGATGCACAGGGCAGTCGCTAGACTTTGCGAATTGCTCGAATCTGCTTCGGATGTCGAGCTCGAGTGCGGGGGACTCTATCACGGGCTCAGCGGCCTGAAAATCTATCGCGATCGAGTGGCGAAATAATCGTTCGCGGGTAGGTTAAGCAAAGCGGCGAGATCGATCAGTAGAATCGAGTTTTTTTGTAGGAGACGGATCGATAAACTCAGTTGCTGGCATCAACTCGCGGATTTTCTGGCTCAGAACAGCGGCGTCATACCAATTGAATGACATGGTCGGGTCGGCGGCGTAGCGACCGAGCAATCGCAACAACTCGGTTCGTCGTTTCGGATCGAAGACAAAGACGTAATGCTCTTCGCCTCGAACCAGAGCGATCACATTCACCTGTTCGTTTCGAACCGAATTATCCATGGGTCGAATTCCAATGCCAGCATTTCCTGAGCAAAACGCCATCCAACAGCGTCTGTTTGAGCATCGGACAATCGGCACAGGGAATATGAATCGACCTGAAAAGAGTGTTCCGATCGTCAATGGTGTCACAAAGTGACAACCCTCGATTGCTAGCAAGTCCAACTCTGGCTATTCCGCTTGCCGGATACGTAGCCACAGGAAGGGTTGTTTGGTGCTTGTTGCGTTGACAAGTTTTTTCTCGTTGCGGCCCTGCGTTTGGATTTCGATGGATACCGGACCTGACCAGATCGGCGGGGGAGTACCATCGGTTTTTGGAACGGCAGTCACTTTCAAGACGACCTTTTTCTCTGTTTCCTCTTTGACTTTCGATACCACGGCGTCGCAGGTGTACTCAGGCCCAAGTCCGACGAGGCTAACGATCGCCTCGTCGGTACATCCGTGAGTACGTTCCAGCGTGACTTCGATTTCGGTGGGTTTGACCGCCGTGCCTTGGATGATGTCGCTCGAGACGGTTCCGATCACAACTGGGTATTCGTTCTCGAGTTCCAAACGATATTGAAAAAGTGGCCCAGAGCGTCCGTGGAGGTCGCGGATGGCGACTCGATAGACTCCAGGTGTTTTCATCTGTCCGGTGAGCAAGGGGTCTTTGATCTCTCCTGAGTCACCTTGTTTTGCGACCGATTTACCTTCGGAGTTTAGGATTTCAATCACGGCATCGACCGGCGAACCTAGGGACTCGGCCGATGCAGCGACTCTCCAGAAACCGGGCTCTTTGGTCTCGATTTGTAAGACATCTTCGTCCTTGGCCGACTCGAAAGCGCCGAAGAAACCGTAACGACTTTGATTCTCAATCAGCGCGACGGTCGTCGGCATATCGCGTTGGCTTGGTTCGCTGATTGCGATGGCTTGGTTTTGAAAGCCTTCTGCTAGGTCGTCGATGTCTCCGACTAGGCACTGCAAGCGATACAGATACTTATCTCCTCCGGCGTAGCCGATGGTGCTATCTGGCGTTTCAGGAAACGCGTAGATACGAATTGAGAACAGGCCGTCGCGTGGAGCGACAAAGACGATGCGTGGGTCAAGTCCGAGCGCATCGAGGTTTTGTGCTAGAACGTTACCTCGCTGATCGACGATCTCCAAGCATGCATCCATAGGGGATTTGAGCGTCCGGTTTGCTTCGAGGCTAGCGACGAAACGCTGACCTTTGGTCAGAGTGATTTGATAGTGATCGACATCCCCTGATTTTTGGAGAAGGCCGTAGATGTCGGCCGGGAGTGTTTCGATCGATTGGGGTTTCGAGAACGCATCGTTGGGTTCGACTTCGAGAATACCGGGATAAGTGCTGACGATGAAACGCAAGAGTGGCGAGACGCTTTCGGGTGAGATCAATCGGACCGAATGAAGACCGAGCCGCGCGTCGGGTGGGATTGTGGCGGTGATTTTTCCGGGAGTTTCGGTGGCAACCCATTGAACCTGATTCGGTTCGCTCCAAAACGAGATCGGCCATTTTTCGAACTTGCCTGGTAACTCGATGGAGACGCTAGACCCGCGCTGGCCGCCGAGAGGCAAAAGCCTCGCTGCATCTAGGTTCTGGGCATGGGCGATCGAACCCGTCAGGTAGCCGATCGTCATGATTAAGCCCAGAGCGCATCCGATCCATGGACCAACACCGATCCTTGCGGTGAGTTGGCAAGTGAGCATCGACTACATCAGTTCTTTGATGGGAGTAGGATCGCTGACTAAGTGAGCGGGTCGACCCGACGGGGTGTAGTAAACTTTGTCAGGATCGATACCCATTTTGAGATAGACGGTCGAAACGAAGTTTTCCGGGGATAGAATCCGTTCGCAGGCCGAGTGACCTTGACGGTCGGTCGCTCCGACGACTTGGCCACCTGGGGTACCACCGCCGGCAAAGAGGATCGACATGGCGTTGGCCCAGTGATCCCGGCCTGCTTTGCTTTGACCTGGCAGCGTGCTGATTTTGGGAGTCCGTCCGAATTCACCCAGGGCAATCACCATGGTTGTTTCGAGCAGACCACGCTGATCTAGATCGTTGATCAGAGCAGCAACGGTTTGGTCCCAGGAGGGTAGCCTTGTTTTGAGAGCTCCGAAGAGGTCTGAATGGTGATCCCAACCGCCGTCATACAGGGTCACGAAAGGCACGCCTGCTTCGACAAGCCTTCGAGCAAGCAGAGCTCTTTGGCCGAAGCTGTTGCGACCGTAGGCGTCTCGGGTGGCATCGGACTCCGAATGGATGTCGAAAGCCTTCTGGGCTTCTGGGGTCGTGATCAATTCGACCCCTTGTTGAAAGAACTCATCGACGGCGACCACGGGGTCTGCAGTGGCTGGATCGCTAAAACGTGGCAGTCGATCGACGAGATGTCGAAGGTCACGACGGGATTGGAAACGATCGTCATTGATACCGCTGGGGAGCTCGACGTCCCGGACTCGGAAGTGCTTGTTGTTCGGGTCCCCACCGACGACGAAGGGTGCGTATTTGGCACCTAAGAAGTTCGGGCCGCCGGAGCGGGACATGCTCGGCATCGAGAAATAGGGAGGCAGGCCGTGTGGGGCCGGCCGTTCTTTAGCAGCAACCGAACCGAGACTTGGGTGAAAACTGACGAATGCACCGCAGCCGACGGGAATACGGGGTGGGGCACCGGTCATCATGTAATGGTTTCCGGCACCATGGTTGCCTTGGTTGTGACAGACCGAACGAACGATGGCATACTTGTCGGCCATGCTGGCGAGTTTGGGGAGGTGCTCGCAGATTTGGATCCCAGACACATTGGTGCTAATAGGTTGAAATTCGCCACGAATTTCAACCGGGGCTTCCGGTTTGGGATCAAAGGTCTCGAAGTGTGTTGGACCACCATCCATCCAAATCAGAATGCAACTGGCCGGTTTTTTGTCCGCAGGCATACTCGCAGCGCATGCGTTACGCAGTTGCAGTAGATTCGTAAAGCTGCCGCCGGCAAGACCAGCGACTCCCAATTGCAGCCAGTGACGTCGGAGCATGGTTCAATCCTTGTGAGTGAATTCGGGGGAGTTGAGCATCGACCAGAGGATATCTTCGACCAGTTTTCGTCGATCATTGTTGGGTTTTCCGAATTCGCTGACTAGATCGGAAAGTTCGTTCGGATCGGGAAAACGAGAAAAGGTTGCCAAATAGAGGTCTTCAATGATTTGATTGGGGGGCAGTTCCGAGGCCGCAAGCCGCTTGGCCCGCCCGTTTTCGTCGGTGATTTTCGAGGCGATGGCCGGTGCGTTCATCAAGTGCAAGGCTTGGACGACCGTCGATTCTGGGATGCGTTCGCATGGGGGGTCCTGATTCGGATCAGGCCGACCGAAGGCATCGAGCAACTCCGATTCAGTCCGTACGGTCCACAGTTGCATGGCACGGGTACCGGAGGGGGTGCCCGCATAAGACTGAGTGGTCTCAGTGATATCGCAGATTGCGTCGGCTAGGACTTCAGCCCTGAGCCGTTGGCGGTAGTGGCGAGAAAAGTTTCGGTGATCCCCGCGATTGGTCTCGTTAGGTTCCGATGAAAGAGTGTAAACATGCGATTGCAAGATCGTCCGAAGCAATTCTTTTTGATTGAATCCGATCGTGCGAAAATGAGCGGCGAGCTGATCAAGCAGTTTCGGATTGCTCGGGGGGTTCGTAGCCCGAAGGTCATCGACTGGGTCGACAATACCGATGCCGAAGAGCTCTGCCCATACTCGATTGACGGCAACTTGGGCGAATGTCGGGTTGGATTCACTGACCATCCAATCGACTAGTTTCTCGCGAGGATCCTCTCCTTCGGAGATCGAAACTTCGGAGCCTCGCAGGGTTTTGGGAGTAAGAGGTTTACCGCTCAGAGGATGTCGGACTTCGCCTGAATTTTTCACGAGCACGGCTTCTTCACCTCCCGATATCGGTGGGGATAGTCCGGTACCTTTGTATCCAACTCGTGAGAAGAAAGCGGCTAGGGAGTAGAAATCCGATTGGCCATAAACCTCGAAGGGGTGTTGATGGCATTTAGCGCAGTCCAAGCGGATGCCTAAAAAGAGTTG
>JBJTAQ010001059.1:0-1854 GCA_046090945.1 Pirellula sp. | reverse complement strand
CTCAAAGCGGAATGGCCTTCGCAGGTCGTGTAACGCAGCTAGTAACCGCATCGGTCGGTCTAGACGACTGGGAGTGGGGTGTGACACTCTGGGCTAGAAACCCGCAGTTCCTCAAAGACATCGTTTACACCATGCGATTTGATAAAGCGAGTGCGACCTACGGGGAGTTTGGCGAGTTTTATGTTGGATACTTGGCAAGCCCCGAGGAGATACTCAAGCACTGCTGTATTTCAAGCTGAGAAGTCCAAATGCGGGTCATAGGCTAACGATCATGAGCGACTTGAGCGTTAAAGAACTTTGCAAAACCTACGGCAAAGCCAGCCAGCAGATATCGGTGCTCGATGGCCTATGCCTAGAGATCAACCGGGGCGAAGATCTTGCAGTGATCGGGCCGAGTGGATCGGGCAAATCGACTTTGCTGCAAATCCTTGGAGTGCTCGATTCGCCGACATCGGGAACAGTCGAACTTGGGGGGGAAAACCCGTTTCTATTGGGAGAGAATCATCAAGCAAGATTCCGAAACCAGCACATCGGATTTATCTTTCAAGATCACCATCTTTTGCCACAATGGAACGTGCTCGAAAACACATTGCTTCCTTGCCTTGCCTTTGGCAAAGCAACTTTGGAGCTTCAGAATCGAGCCAGAGAACTCCTGGATCGAGTCGGGTTATCGTCTAGGCTCGGGCATTTACCCAGCGAACTCTCAGGTGGCGAGCAAGAGCGGGTCGCGGTGGCCCGCGCGCTGCTCTTGAAGCCGACGCTGGTTCTCGCGGATGAACCGACAGGAAACCTGGATCCAGAGAATGCGAAGAGAATCGGGGAGTTGCTACTGGAGGTTCCCAAGGAGCATAACACGATCTTGATCGTTGTGACCCATTCTTTGGATCTTGCCAGATCGATGACTCGATGCCGCGAACTTCGACAAGGAAAGCTTGTTCAGGTCGATATCAAATAACTCTGCGATCGCTTTTGCAAAATCTATCTAGCTTTACAGCAAACAGAGACGTCCCCCAGAAGAGCCTTGATATAGTAGTGTTCTTCGTCCCGCATCTGCTTAGCCTTGGATCGCGTCGAGTCATCGAGTCCGACGATGTGTAGCATACCGTGGATAATGTAGAGCAGTAATTCGTGGGAGGGTTGCCAGCCGTTTTTGCTAGCGACGTTCAAAGCCGTATCGGCACTGACGATGACCTCGCCTTCGAGGAATTGATTCGATTCTGTGGTATCGAAACTGATGACATCCGTCGGGTAGTCGTGATTGAGGTAGTCGAGATTGAGCTGATGGATTTGGGGGTCATTGACAATGGCGATGGAGATTTCGCCATCGGTCCAACCGTAATCGCTTGCGATTTGCTCGACAGCTTGTTGGATCTGGTTTTTCGGTAGTTTGATGCGTTTGCAAGCGAACTGGATTTCGGTACGAACGGCCATGATGGTAGCAATAGGGAAAGGATGGACTTGGTAAAGTTTAACCATCAGCGAGGTTTTTTTGGTAGCGCAATCTGGGTTAGGGGCGGAACGATCGGAGTTGTAGGAATCCTCATGAAGCGCGTCAAAATTGGTAAAAACCTTTCGATTTCGGACCGGGATTGCCGAAACATAGTTTGTATTCGCAATCCAGCTAGGCTGGTTGAGTGTGGGGGGCCGCGTTCGGTGGATACGAGCCAATCCTCAGGGGAATGGAATCCCGTGTGGTTTGGCGGATGAACGCGACAAGTCCCTGCAGTCTTCTAGTCGATCGGTTTGCAGGTGCCGAGGTTCTGAGTGAATGGCTCCAAAGCGCCGTTGTTCCCGCATAACATATCGTAGGAGGATATCCATGCGACGATTCTTTTTGGGCATGGCGATTGCCTC
>JBJTAQ010001058.1:0-5490 GCA_046090945.1 Pirellula sp. | reverse complement strand
CGACGTGCCTCCCCCCTACCCTCGTGTCCGATCATGGCTTTTCAGATTCAAAAGGGCAAAGCCCTCGATGCGTTGAACCTGACCCCCCTGATCGACGTGGTGTTTTTGCTCCTGATTTTTTTCCTGGTCGCCACTCAGTTCTCTCAGGACGACCAGCAGCTTCCGATTCAGCTTCCGTCGGCGAAGAACGCTTTGCCAATGACTCTCAAGCCCGAGGAGTTGGTGGTGAGCATTGGCCAAGACGGCACGTATATGCTCCGAGGCCAGCGATTGGACTTGCAGCAGTTGGAACCCATACTGGCCCAGGCTGTTTTGGACAATCCGGTCCAGCAGACGGTCATCCTGCGGGGTGATAAACGGGTCGAGTTTCAGTCGGTGGTCTCGCTGATCGACCTGTGCAATCGATTGAAAGTTCCTTCGTATCGGATCACCGCTCAGGACGAACCGCAAGAAACCTCTGGCCCTCAGACGGGCTCGCAACCATGAGACGTGCGAACTCGAACATCTGGCTCTTGGACGCCGGGATCGCGCTGCTGGGCTTGCTGGTCATGGTGCTCGTTTTGCGATTATTTCGTTTTGACGACTCGCGGTTTTTTTACAATGCTTGGACGTATTGCTTGGCGATCCCGACGGTGCTGATCTTTTCGTCGATGCTTGCGCATGTGATGATCCCTAAGCATGCAGAGCGATCGATCCAAACCGGATTTCTGCTGAGTGTATTGGTTCATCTGGGGCTGACAGTCGCCGCCATCAACACGGTCCTGTTCTCGGGGTTGCTCCAAGAGGGCTCGCAGGAGATGGTCAAGAAACTCCGATCGATGTCCCAAGGGACCTCGTTTGAGCCACCTGCGAGTGCTACGAACGATTCGGAACCAGACTACTTGCGCCCCGTCCAGAACCAAATCGATCCGTCGAGCCCGGTCCAGTTGCGGCCGGAATCCGAGCCACAAAAAGCGCTCGAGCTACTCGATTCGCCAAACCAATCGAGTGTCGATACGAACAAGCAGATCGACGACGAGCAACTCGCTCAGGTGCAGATGCTCGAACCGGAGCTATCGGCACATGAAGCCGCCTTGCCCCAACGCCCTGAACCATTCGACGTGCCGATCCCCAGAGAGGCAATTTCAGCCCCTGTCGCCGAGCAAACTCCGTTGGCCCAGGACAGCTTGCCGGATGCCAAGCCGCTATCGATCGATCGAACGGTAGGCCAATCCGGCTCGCGGCTCGAGCTCCCGACGACGGCATCTTCGATCATCCCCTCAGCAGAACCTTCTGCAGAGCCCCGCGCGGTGGATAACCAAGCTGCCCAGCAGTACCGTATCGAGCGTGAGTTGAGCCGTCCGATGCAGGTTGCAAATACCCCGATCCAGACAGCACCCACGCCCGAGTCTCGCGAGCAGAGACTGGCAAGCATGCCGAAATCCCCAAGCAAAGTGCCATTGGAAAACCAGCCGACGAACGCACCGAGCCGGTCGAGTTCCAATCCCGAGGGCGATGCTCTTGCGTCGATCGGCGATCTGCTCGGCCAGCGAAGCGAGCTGACCCGTCGAAACCAAGCCTCTTCGGTCACTGCAAGCAATGCAGGTGGGCGGATTGAGTACAAGGATCCCTTGGCCGGCAGGATTGCGGCCTCCAACTCCATGCGCTCGTCGGCGGATCTGCCGAGCATCAGCGACGGCGGTACTGCGGTGCCCGACTTGGATCGATTCCGCCCCGCGAGCAGTCCCAACCAACAAAACGCCAAGGGGTTAGTCCCAATCCCTGCTCCTGCCTTCCAGCAGCGAGTCCGTCGCATGGACGAGTCGAACAATCAAGAGCTCAAGGCCATGGGGCCGCTCGGGCCCAAGACCGAGGAGTCGATCGAGCGAGGATTGGAGTTTCTAGCCAAGCATCAGCGGAGCGATGGTTCGTGGAGGCTTGAGGATTTCGGTCAGCGGACTGTGCTCCGAAGCGATACTGCGGCGACGGCTCTATCGTTGCTGTCGTTTCAAGGGGCAGGATACAGCCATGTGCAGTACAAGTATCAAAACGAGTGCCGCAAGTCGCTCGAATTTCTTGTTGCAGGTCAGCAGTCCAACGGCGATTTGTACCGTCCAATGGATGAAGCGTCCGACCGCAATGGGTGGCTATACAGTCATGCGATCGCAACGTTGGCGCTGTGCGAAGCCTACGGCATGACGCAAGATGAAAACCTCCAGCGTCCAGCCCAGAGGGCTGTGGATTTTTTGGTCTACAGCCAAGACCGCCAAGAGGGCGGGTGGCGATACGAGCCTCGGATCGGAAGCGACACGAGCGTGACAGGCTGGGGGATGATGGCGCTCAAAAGTGCGGAACTTGCCGGCTTATATGTCCCACGACAGACCTTTGAAGGAATCCAAAAGTGGCTTGATCACTCTCAAGCCAGCGCCAGGGAAAGGTACCTGTACCGATACAATTGGTTGGCCAATACGCCGGAGACCAAGCATGGTGCTGTGCCGACTCCTGTGATGACCAGCGTCGGGTTGCTCATGCGGTTGTACACCGGATGGAAGCGAGATAACGCCGCGATGGCTCAAGGGGCCGATTGGTTGCTCAAACGACCACCTGCGATGGGGACCGAGCAAGCCCCTCGCCGAGATACCTATTACTGGTACTATGCCACGCAGGTTTTGTTCCACATGGGAGGGACTCGCTGGAAGAGTTGGTATGAATCCCTTTATCCGATGCTCATCGAGACCCAGCAGACCCAAGGCCCCTATGCGGGATCTTGGGAGCCTCTTGGCGCGATCCCAGATGCTTGGGGTGAATATGCGGGCCGATTGTATGTGACGACCATGAATTTGCTATCGTTAGAAGTCACCTATCGGCATCTTCCGATCTATGAAGCCACCTCGCGGTAAAATCTCCTGATCGCTTGCTACTTGACATTTTGGTCCAGCAGTGAAAGATATACCGTTGTCGAATTAATTAACATTTTTGGATGCGACCGTTTTGGCTTGGACTAGCCGAAAAAGGTCGCATCTTTTTTTCTGTCGAATCAGGAGTTTGCCATGAGCGATTACGTGCCTATGACCCGCGAAGGGTACAACCGAATCAAGGCCGAAATCGAACGTTTGGAAAACGAAGAGATGCCTAGGATCGCCGAGAAAATCGCCGAGGCGCGAGCCGAAGGAGATCTCAAGGAGAATGCCGAATACCATGCTCAACGCGAGAACCAAGGGCTCATGCAGGCCAAGATCAATGCATTGAAGGCCAAGTTGGCAAGTGCTCACATCGTCGATACTGCTTCGATGCCCAAGGACCGAGTCGCATTTGGAGCAAAGGTCAAGCTCAAGGACTTGAAGTTCGGCGACGAAGAAGAGTACACCTTGGTCGGTGCAGGTGACGAGGACTACGAGACCGGGAAGATCTTGACGACTAGCCCATTTGCATCAGCGATGATGGGCAAGAAGGTCGGCGAGGTCATGGAGTTCAAAGCCCCGGGAGGTATGATGCGTTACGAAGTTCTTGAAATCCATTTCGACGAAGCATAATCGAGGACAACTCCCTTGAGTTCGAAGAACAACACCCCAGCCGGCAACGATGCGACAAACCAAAAAGACGTCTCCCTCGGGCCGGCTTGTCTGGTCGTATTCGTCTTTGGTCTGATGCTGCTGTGTATCGCCGTAGCGTTCATGTCGTTTATGCTCACGGGCAACCAAGGACCCCGGGCGGCTCAGGCCCTGAGAAAGCAATTGATCCCCTGGGTGGACGATTCGGCGCTCAGCAAAGCCGATCAATCCGCCATCATCGACGAACTCAGCGACTTGGCCTCCCAAATGGAGCGCGGGGAATTGACGAGCAGGCAACTGAGTCGACTGGGCATCCGACTGACCGATTCGACCATCCTGCAATGGGGCGTCGTCGAGGATGTCCTGCGATACACCAAAGCGTCCAAGGGATTTAACGATGAGGAAAAAGAGGATATTCAAAAAACCTGCGACCGATGGTTGCGGTGCGCCTCTGAGGGCAAGTTGTCGATGACCGAGATGGAATTCGCCTTCCAAGGGATCGCGCTCAAGGAGCCACGCTCCGGACGCTTGAGTTTGCTCAAAGAGCTCACCGACGACCAGGTACGAGAGTTCCATCGTCGCGTCTTGGGTGTCTGCGAAAAATACAAAACGTCAACCGAGCCGTTCAACAAAAGCGTCTCGCAAGTCTTCCACATGATGATGGAAGACGGTCTATCGGAAAAATAAAGTCTTGCTCAGCTTGTTCGATTCTCAACCGCTTGACCTACCCCACGGCATCGCGAATCTGCGGTTCTGTAAGTCTCCATAGTTCAAAAATCATGGGCTAAGCGATCGCTTATTTCGATAATTCTCAAGGTTTTTGGTATAAAATGAGACCGGTTGTCCGTTCTGCTATCACCGGATTACCCCCCCCCCTTCCTCGACCCATCCGACCATCGGCCAGTTATGAGCGCTTCGAATCCTGCCACGAGCTGGCTAAAACGACTGTTGATACTGTCGATACTCGCAGGGGGTACTGTAGGGCTCGGGGCGATTGCTCCGAAGCTGATGACCTCCAGCACCAAAGTCAAGCACTTAACTCACAAAGTCTCCCGAGGGGACTTGGCCGTGGTCGTTACCGAGAACGGGGCCGTCGAGAGCTCGAACAACAAAGAGATCAAGTGCATGGTCAAGGGAGGCAGCACCGTCCTATGGGTGATTGAAACCGGAACGATGGTCAAACCCGGTGACGAGCTAGTCAAGCTCGATCAATCTCAGATCGAGGACAAGATCCTCCAGCAAAAGATCGTCTACGAGAATGCAATGGCCAATAAAATCACCGCGGAGAGTGATGTCGCTGTGGCCAAGACGAGCATCACCGAGTACCTCGAAGGGACTTATCAAGCCGAGAAAAGCAACATCGAAAAGGAGATCTTCGAAGCCGAGCAAGCGTTGCGGAAAGCCGAGCTTGCCGTCCAATCCGCACTGCGTCTGACGGCCAAGGGTGTGGTCAAGGATTTGCAGCTCGAAGGGGAACAGTTTGCCGTCGACTCGGCCCGCAAGGACTTGCAACTAAAGAAGACCAAACTCGAATCGCTCGAGAAATACAACAAAGTCAAAAGTGTGCAGGAGCTCGAAAGCAAACTGCGCGCTGCCGAGGCCAAGCTTGCATCGTTCGAGGCCTCGTTGTCGCTCGAACAAGCTCGCCTCGAGCGCGAGAAGAGGCAGCTTGAAAACTGCATCATTCGAGCCGAGACCGAGGGCATGGTGATCTTCCCCTCGATGGCCGCCTGGAAGGACACCCCGGACATCACCGAGGGTGCGGTGGTACGCGAGCAGCAAACGCTGCTGATGATCCCTGATTTTTCCCAAATGCAAGTCAAAGTGGGAATCCATGAATCCAAAGTCGATCGACTCAAGGTCGGGATGAAGGCCAAGGTGCAGCTTCAGGAGCTCGTTCTCGAAGGAGAGGTCAGCGAGATTGCTGAAGTCACTCGACCGGCCGGATGGTGGACGGGGA